>JANYDV010000117.1 GCA_025363505.1 Bacteroidota bacterium | reverse complement strand
CTGACATAGTCTTCGAAGGTTCGAATCCTTCTCTGCCCACTTTGACAATTTAATTCCGCTCACGTAGCTCAGTTGGTAGAGCACGTCCTTGGTAAGGACGAGGTCGTCAGTTCAATCCTGATCGTGAGCTCTGTGAAACGGCATTTTGTTCTAACAGATGAAATGCTCTCAATGCGGGAGTAACTCAGTTGGTAGAGTCACAGCCTTCCAAGCTGTTGGTCGCGAGTTCGAGTCTCGTCTCCCGCTCTACAGATTTTTAGTTGTCATGACGCACCCGAGTGTGGAAAGACAACAGTTTTTTTTACGATAAGGAATACGATAATGAGAGATATTATTACGTTAGAATGCACCGAATGCAAAGAGCGGAATTATTCGACAACGAAAAACAAACGCAAGCAGTCGGGTCGTGTAGAGTATAAAAAATATTGCGGACGTTGCAACAAGCGTCAGCCACACAAAGAGACCAAATAAGCGTTAGGCTGTTACGTCAGTAGCTCAATTGGTAGAGTAGCGGTCTCCAAAACCGTTGGTTGGGGGTTCGATTCCCTCCTGACGTGCAAATGACAAGTATGCGCGCCGAACACCATTTATTTATGAAAGCGCAAAATTATGGCAGATACAACACTCTCGACTGCTACTACGGTAGCCGTTGAAAAGAAAAGTCTTAAGGACAAGGCGACTCATTTTTTCTCTGAAGTAAGCAAAGAGATCAAAAAAGTTACTTGGCCCTCACGTGAGCAACTGATCGATGCAACTATCGTCACGTTAGTGCTCGTGGTGGTGACATCTATCTTTATTTTTGGCGTAGATAAGATCTTCGAGGTCGTCTTGCGCTTAGTGTACGCAATCTAAGCAACCCCAGACGATGAGCGAACTACAACAAGCCACACAGATGAAATGGTATGCGATTCGTTGCTTTACCGGACAGGAAAGCAAAGTAAAAGCATATATCGAAGATGAGATGAGCCGTCGTGGTTTGTCGGATCGCCTCCTTGAGGTTGTGATCCCTACAGAAAAAGTATTCGAAATTCGTGACGGTAAAAAACGCGTCAAGACCAAGAGCTTCCTTCCCGGCTACATCCTTCTCGAAGCAGCGCTCGATAAAAAACTGATCGATATTATTCTTTCGGTCCCAAGCGTTGTCAGTTTCGTTGGTCCTTCGAAAGACCGCCCAACGGCATTGCAGCCCGATGAAATGCGACGTATCCTCGGTAAGGTTGAAGAACGTAAAGATCTTGAAGTACCGGAAGTCCGTTACTATCTTGGTCAGCCTGTCAAAGTAATTGACGGACCGTTCAATGGCTTTCAAGCACAGATCAAAGAGATTAATGACGACAAGCAAAAGCTGAAAGTCGAAGTCTCGATCTTTGGTCGTAAAACTCCTGTCGAGCTTGACTACGCTCAGGTAGAACCGGAATAAGAATAACACTTTCTTTCTCTAAAAGGCGGCTTTCAAGTCGCCTTTTTTTATTACTACTATTCTATTTCAATAGGTGTTCTCAAAGGTGATGCAAGCTACTACCCCAGATGTAACTTCAACCAACCCATGGAAGCGTCCTCTTTTAGGATTGGCTATTTTTATTGAAAGCATTTCTTTCATTATACTCACAAACGCACGCTTCGAAGGACAAGGAATGATAACTTCCTTCTTCCGATTTTCTACCAAGGGCGACATCATCTCTAACACACTCTATCTTTTTACGATGTTTCTCTTATTGAGGGCTATCGTCAAGCCGAGTCTTATTAGTATGCGTCGAATATTGGTACTACTGATCGCATCGGTTATGATTTTTGTCGTAACCCTTCAAGCAAGAAATTTCGAGGTTGGGGAATTTCCGCGAATCGCTTCGATTACTTATCTATGTTGCCGGGCATTGTTCTTGGCATTATTGATTCCTCGTCGTGAATATGACTTTGTCCATTTGACAGGTATCCTTCAAGTGCTTCGCAATACCATACTTGTCTTAATCTCGGCGGTCGTCTTCGCATTTATTTTTTCTTTTACCTATACCGTAAGTTCTGACTACACTGAATTAAAACGATTTAATGGAGATGCAGCGGTAATTTTGGGCGCGGCAGTGTGGCATGGCAACGAACTCGGTGACAGACCAAGCCCGACACTCCTCGAACGAATAAAAGTTGGCGAAGATCTGCTCAAACGAACTATCGTTGCGAAAGTAGTTGCTACCGGAGGCAACGTATCGGGAGAGAAAACAGAGGCAGAAGTTGCAAAAATTGAACTCATCAAAAGCGGCATCGAAGAAAATCGAGTCGTTGCTGAAACCCGAAGCCATAGCACGCTCGAGCAAATATTATTTATTCGTGATGAGCTGGTTAACAAACAAGGCTGGAAACGATTTATTATTATCAGCGATCAGTATCATTTGGCGCGAGTGATCGAAATGTGCAAATTTAATGGCGTTGAAGCTATTGGTGCCCCCTCGAATATCAAACAGACTGTCGTTGACCTCGCATATTACCGAGTTCGCGAAAGTGTAGCACTACTCGCCTATTGGATTATTGGAAAATAAATCCAAAGGAACGTGAACGACTGCCTTTTTCGTTTTAAACTCAAATAAACGTATAAACCTCTTTTTGACGCTTATACACTAACTTTTCACCTATAGGATTAACCACACGCGATGTCCGTAGCAACAGCCCCCAAAAAAGCTTCAGTAGCAACAAACGGCTCTTCATTAGAGAGGGCATCGGAAATGACGTCTGATCGTCCGGAGCTATTCGACCTTTTTCGCCAAAATGATCACGAACAACTCGTATTTTGTTCTGATAAAGCCTCAGGTTTGAAGGCGATTATTGGCATTCACAATACCACACTCGGACCCGCCCTCGGAGGCGCAAGAATGTGGACTTATGCGAGCGACTATGATGCACTTCGTGATGTGCTTCGCTTATCAAAAGGAATGACCTATAAGGCTGCAGCTGCTGGGCTCAATCTTGGCGGTGGAAAAGCTGTGATCATCGGTGATCCACACACACAAAAATCGGAAGCCCTCTTTCGGGCATTCGGTCGTTACGTCGAAAGTCTTGGCGGCAGATACATTACTGCCGAAGACGTTGGTACTTCCGTTCAGGAAATGGTACATATCCTTGCCGAGACAAAATACGTCACTGGTATTCCATTTGAACTTGGTGGGTCCGGCGATCCGTCACCCGTTACTGCCTATGGTACCTTTGTTGGTATTAAAGCTTGTGCAAATATCCGTTACGGCAGTGACTCGCTCGAAGGGAAAAGGGTAGCGATTCAGGGCGCAGGTCACGTTGCTTCCGGCTTAGCCAAATATTTATTCGAAGCAGGCGCAAAAGTGACGATCACAGATATTTATACTGAGAAAGCACAAGAAGTGGCAAAAACCACCGGAGGCACAGTTGTTGCACCGAATGAAATTTACGATGTTGATTGTGATATCTTCTCACCCGCCGCACTCGGTGGTGGCATCAACGACGAGACCATAGCAAAGCTCAAATGTGAAATCGTTGCAGGACCTGCAAACAATCAGCTCGCAGATGAAGACCGCCACGCAAAAGCATTAGCAAAGCGTGACATTCTTTATGCACCGGATTATGTGATTAATGCCGGGGGACTTATCAATGTTGCAAGCGAACTCGAAGGATACTCACAATCACGGGCACTCAAACAAGCCGAAAACATCTACAATACTCTTCGCCGCATTCTGCTCCGCTCAAGCGAAGCTGGTGTCACGACCATCGAAGCGGCAAATCATATTGTAGAAGAGCGATTGCAGTCAATCGCTTCAACCAAACGTATCTATGCCTCTCAGTCAAATTTTTCGGGACGTTTTGGAGAAAGTTGGAAGAAGTAAATTTTACAAACGAGACTTATTATTGAAGAAGCCTACTTATGATCTCATTCGTAAGTAGGCTTCTTCAATAATAGCAAAGTAGTAATCTCAACCTTACTCGACATTGACGATCAGTACCTCTTTCTTATTAACTTTTCCCTCGCCATCAATATCATATCTTATCGGGACAGCATTTGGAATATTTAACTCGAGCACTTGTTCATTGGTCAGGTTGTCAAGTTTCATAACAATGGCTCGGAGTGAGTTGCCGTGAGCAGAAATCAAAACATTTTTGCCTTCAATAACTAATGGCAAAATATTTTTTTCAAAGTATGGAAGTGTTCGTTCGGCGGTCATCAACAAACTTTCGCCGTTTGGAGGCGGAATGTCGTAGCTTCGACGCCAAATTTTTACTTGGTCTGCACCAAATTTTATAGCACACTCGGCTTTGTTCAAACCCTGTAGATCGCCGTACATACGCTCATTCAACGCAGGGTCTTTCATAATTGGTACTAATTCCTGATCAGCGCCCCGCAGTGCTTCGGTAAGGGTATCAACGGCACGGATGAGCACACTTGTAAATGCACAATCGAGATGGATATCCTTCAAAAGTTTTCCTGCTTCATAAGCATCACTTCTTCCTTTCTCGGTCAGTGGAACATCAACCCAGCCGGTAAAACGATTTTCAAGATTCCATTGCGATTCGCCATGTCGAAGTAAAATTAGTTGTCCCATTGCGGTATTAATATAATGGTCTTCGCGTCTGATAGAACATCGGCACAACAGCGACAATGGTCGTATATATCGTTACCAAACCACCGCGCATTGTTGCATAGTCAATAAAATTGATTCCGGTACCCTGCGTAAAAAGGAAATAATAAATCAAATTATTCACAACCGAGCCGACAAATACAAAGAGTAAGAACGGCCAATTGCGAAGGCGCTGTTCGATCTGATCTTCATTAAAAAAATATCCAAGGAGAAAGCCGACAATCGTATAGGAAAGTGCATGCGCACCGGGTGTACCACTTGAAAGTACATCAAGAAACAAACCAAGAACAAAGCCGACAAGCTCGGCATGTAGCTGACCCCGACGAAGAACCACCCAGATGAGATAAATCAGCACCAGATCAGGAGTGGCTCCCACAATAGATACAAAATTACCAACGACGACTTGTAATATCATCGCCAATAACGCTACTGCGATTTCTATCAAATAGCGCACGCTATGGCTTCCCTACTTTCTTCACAGGTTTATTGAGCTCTTCGCTCACCTTGGTTTGAAGCAGAACCTTCTCATGTTCGATTTTTGGATCTTTCAAAACAACAAAACAATGCTCCACTTTCAGCGGATGTGCAACAGGTACCAAATATACTTTACGAAACAATGAGTTCGGCTCAGGTTCGATACGAACGACAGACCCGACAGGAACATCCGAAGGAAACAGTGTCGAATATTCACTGGTCACAACCAGATCTCCGACTTGTACATCAAGTGCTTTTGGTATGTTTCTCACTACTAATTCATCGCCCCCTTCCCATGCAAGCATTCCGTCAACTCTTGTGCGGGTCATTTTTACTGCGATACGAAGACTAGGATTAAATAATCCTTCTGCTATTGCAAAACCATTGCTGGTCGCAAACACCCTTCCTACAAGACCTCCATCGGTAATCACCGGCATTCCACGTTCAATGCCATTTGCTTCACCGAGAGAAAGTGTAAGCATATTCCGGTCACCGATCGTCGTCTTTCCAACAATATCTGCAGCGATTACTTTCCAACCAGGTTGTAGTTTAAGACCCAGCATATTGCGAAGTTCAGCGTTTTCACCTTTTGCTTTTCGGAGTGAAGCAAGTTCGGAAGTCAGGAGAATATTTCTATCCCGTAATGCATTGTTTTCGCGTGAAATAGCGAAGGGGTTGGGCAACCAAGAACCGGTTGATTGCAATGAACCAACAATCAATGTCGTGATTGCTCGAAGCGGCTGAATTTCTGATGTTTTGGAGAACGCCATAAACAAAAATGAACACAACACCAACACCGTCAATACGACATATTCTTTAAACAGAATAAACAGTTGTAATAAGCGGCGCATTCGGGTGATGGTTCACAAACGAGTGTTAATAACGCTTGCTCTTAATCAGCACTTTCATGTATTTCGGAATATCATCTACAACTTTTCCGGCACCACGTACTACCGCTGTCAATGGATCATCGGCAACGTGAACCGGCAAATTTGTTTCGAGACGAAGGCGTTCGTCCAAGCCTTTTAACAGAGCTCCTCCGCCCGAAAGCATCATACCACGATCAAGAATATCAGCAGAAAGCTCCGGCGGTGTGCGTTCGAGACTACGTTTAACAGCTTCAACGATCTGATTAACAGGTTCAGCAAGAGCATCCCGGACTTCAACACTCGAAACTTCGATGGTTTTAGGAATACCGGCAACAAGATCACGACCCTTCACTTCGACCATCAATTCTTCTTCAAGCGGCATTGCAGACCCGACTTGGCATTTGATCAACTCCGCAGTACGCTCACCGATCAACATATTAAAATTCTTCTTGAAAAACAACATCACTGCATCAGTTAATTCATCACCTGCTGTACGTAGTGATTCCTGATTGACAATTCCGCTGAGAGCGATAACAGCAATTTCTGTAGTACCGCCACCAATATCAATAATAATATTACCAACCGCCGCTTCAACATCAAGTCCGATACCAATTGCTGCAGCCATTGGCTCATATATAAGATGCACTTCTTTGGCACCGGCGTGCTCGGCACTGTCACGAACTGCTCGTTTTTCTACTTCGGTTATTCCGCTCGGTACGCTGATCACAATTCTGCGTGATGGCAACCATGACGGGTGGCACTTACGAATAAGTGATCGAAGCATACCTTCAGCAATTTCAAAATCAGCAATAACACCATCTTTCATCGGGCGTATTGTCTGGATGTCACGATGGGTTCTGCCAAGCATCGCTTGTGCTTCGCGACCAACGGCAATGATTTTTTTTGTAGTGGTATCATACGCAACGATCGACGGTTCATTGAGCACGATCCCCTTGCCCTTCATGTAAATGAGGGTATTGGCAGTACCAAGGTCGATGGCAATATCAGCGCTGAAAATATTCAACATTCGTCCCTATAATATAAAAATGGGTGAACAGATTTTGTGAACAGAATTAATGCTTAAAATGGCGCATCCCGGTCATTACTAAAGAAATACCTCGTTCTTCAGCAGCGGCTATCACTTCCGGGTCGCGAATCGAGCCACCCGGTTGGATGATTGCTACCGCGCCGGCATCGGCTGCCTCAAGAAGTCCGTCAGCAAACGGGAAAAAAGCATCACTGGCAACCAGAGATTGCTCCAGCTGATGTCCAAACCGCTTCGCGTTTGCGACCGCAATTCTGCTTGAAGCCACACGAGAGGTCTGCCCGCCGCCAATACCGATCGTATGGGCATAGCCGTTATCAACACGCGCATAAACAATTGCATTGCTTTTAACGTGCTTACAAATTTTCCAAGCAAATAATAATCCATTCAACTCGCTCTTCGAAGCCTCTCTCTTGGTAACCGAACTGAGATCGTCAGTGGCAAAGAGTGTATTATCACGGTCTTGCGTTAGAGACCCTCCCAATATTGACCGTGACTGCTTTTCCAGCGACATTGCTGTTTGAAGTTTTTCCGGGGAATAGGTTAACAAACGACGGTCTTTTTTCTTTTTCAGGAGTTCGAGTGCTTCGCTCTCATATTTAGGTGCTAAAATAACCTCAGAGAAAAATTCGTTCAATCGTACCGCAAGTTCTAAGGTCAGGGTCTTATTCATTACAATTATCCCACCGAACGGACTTTCGGTGTCGGTTTTGAACGCACGTTCGAATGCATCGAGAACAGTTGCGCCCTCAGCTATGCCGCACGGGTTGGTATGTTTGATGATTCCAACAACCGTTGTTGGACTCTCTAAAAACTCAGAAATAATTTCAAGCGATGCAGAAGCATCAAGATAATTATTAAATGAAAGTTCTTTCCCCCATAGCTGATGATATAGGTCACGAAGCATTGATCCGCTGACAAGCGCATTCTGGTGTGGGTTCTCGCCATAACGAAGTCTCGCACCGGTGTAGCCGAGAAAATAATTTGAAATTGAACGATCATAATTCGCAACGTGCTCAAAGCCTTCGGCGGCGAGACGTAAACGCATTACCGAGTCTGTTGAACCTTGATGCTCTGAAAGATTTTGGATAAACTGGGGATATTGCGATGGTGAAGTCAGTAACGATACTGACTCGTAATTTTTCCCCGCACTTCGGAGCATTGCCGGTCCTCCGATGTCAATATTCTCGACAATTTCTTCGTGTGTCGAATCTTTCTTTGCAACAGTTGCTTCAAAAGGATAGAGATTGACCACGAGCAAGTCAATGGCTTTAATCTTATGCTCTGTTGCCTGCACAATATGGACTGGATCATCACGGCGATAGAGCAACCCCCCATGAACAGAGGGGTGCAGCGTTTTGACACGACCGTCCATCATTTCGGGAAAATTTGTCAGTTCAGAAATATTCTTAACGAGAAAGCCATTCTCGGATAAGAATTTTTCTGTCCCACCGGTCGAGTATAGCTCCACGTGATGATCGGTCAGCACTTGGGCTAATTCTTTTAATCCACTTTTATCGGAGACCGATAGCACAGCTGTTTTTATTTTAACGAGATGCTCCATTCGATTCTTGAGAATGAGATTGTTCTATTTGGTTTGCTACAATTTGTAACGCTTTTGGGTAACCATGATGCTCTAATGCTAAGACACGTTTCGACAATGTTTCCGGGGTATCCTCCGGAAACACAGGACAACGTTCTTGCAGAATGATCTTCCCGGCATCATAATCATTTTCGACAAAATGTATTGTCATACCACTAACAGACTGCCCTGAATGTAATACTGCCCGATGAACATTGAGTCCGAACATTCCTTCTCCGCCAAACTCAGGCAACAATGAGGGATGCAGGTTCAACACCTTTCCTTCATAAGCGGTGATCACGACCTTCGGAATTTTCTTCATATAGCCCGCGAGTGCAATGAGATCAATTCGATGCTCCGAAAGTATTGTTAGCAATGTCTGTTCGTACTGCAGTGCGTCACCACCAACACTAATTTGCGAGCAATGAACAGCACTAATATTGTTCTCGAAAGCAAATGCTAATGCTTCAGATTTCGAATTATTCGAAAGCACAAGCACCAACTCGATTCCGGACAGTTCATGCCGTCGGACCGCATTGTAAATTGCAAGAAGGTTCGAGCCCCTGCCCGAAGCAAAGATCGCTAAGCGTAATGCCACAAGTATGATTTAACTAAACCGGAAAATACAAATTTACGAGTACTTTGCTCAAGCCAACCTTATTCCGAGAAATATTTTTTGACGAAGGGTGCTATTACCGAATAATAGAAATTTTCTTACGAATAATACTATTACCAATTGAAATTTGCACTATGTAAAGACCCGAAGGTATTTCTTTTGATATTTTGCAAACACACGATGACTCCGTAGTGAACTCCGGTTCTATTGTAAACGTATTACCCCTCATATCGGCAAGGTTACATGTGATTTTTTCGTTTGTAGGTGGGAAAGAACACTTGAAAGATGTAGTAACGGTCGTCGGAAATATTTCCAAAGATTCTTCTTGATTTACTCGATGTACTGAAGCAATTCCATCACTCACAGCAGCTTTCACGAAGTATATACTTAATTTACCGTTCCGCATATCCCCCCACACGCAGCAAAGGCTATCACCGACGACATCGACACATTGGAAATCGTTGCCCGCACCATTGAGTACCTGATTGTATGGTACTGTCACATTCGAGAGACGAATATTTTTTCCAACCGTTTTGCCATTGTCTTTCGAGATTGCAAAATAAATATCGGCTGCTGATGAATACCCATTTCCGACTCCGTTCCTTCTATCGCGCCAAGCGGCAACGAGATTTCCTTTTTGGTCGTAATTACACCATACCAGATCTTGCCAAACGCCGTTTTGCAATTGATCATCATTTACTCGAACCGGTGCACCCCAGGTGTTACCGCCATCAGCCGATGTAATAAGCATCACATCCCAATCGCCGCTTAAATCTGTTGGCGCAATAAATGCCAGACGTTTGCTATCATTTGGGTCAGCAACCAGATGATAGCCAAGTTTTGAAAGCGTATCGCCTTGGATCGGATGAGAATTAGCTTCAATTACAATAGAGCGTGAAAATGTATTTCCGAGATCACCCGAGCCAGCGAACACATATCGTACAGGTTTCCCGACTTGATAGCTGGGATAGACCACCGCAAACTTACCATCGCTTGTTACCGTTGGAGATGCCATTGGAGCAGGGATGAGGTTGCCGACAGGATAAGGGTCGTTATCAAGTGCAACAATTGCAGACCATGTCTGCCCGCTATCGGTCGAGCGTTTGAAGTAGGGTCTGTTTGGCGGCAGAACCCAAGGGGCGGGTTTGGTCGTGATATATAATGTACCTTGACTGCTTGAAGGAGAGCGATCAACAACGAGCCACGGACGGTCGATCGGTCGCTTTTCGGGGACATCATTTATAGAAAATGATTTAACCGGCGCACCCCAACTGGCACCACCATCCGTAGACCGTGCTACATAAATTCCGCCTGAATCGGGTGATTGTCGATAATCGATATAACAGATATACAATGTACCTGTATTGGTAAATGCCATTGAGACATCAGCCGAGTGCCAAAGTGTACCAAAATGCGGTAAAATGTTTTGATCGGTCCAACTTGCGCCACCATCAGTTGTTCGTTTGGTGCGTATACCAACGACCTTATCAGCAATGACCTCCGACATCCAAGCCACTACCATATTATTCTGATTAATGGGATTAACGGCAAGATACGGCTCACCATCAAACACTACACCACCAATAATATTGGTATTAACAGACTGAGCAAATGCAGCCGAAGCAAGCAACTGTACAATAACCACCGAATAAAAAATTCTTCGCATAACGATATGCATTAGTGTCTCTTACCATAGGAGACAAGCTAAGTGGGAAAAGGTTTAAATATTTTAGAAATACCTAACTCACTTCGAAACAACAAATCGTTCTGAGCGGGCATTTCCTCCGGCACTGAGCACCAAAAGATATACGCCATTGGGAAGTGAAGAAATATCTGTAGTAAGTTCTACAACAGAATCTTTTGTATTTGGCAGAAGGTCTCGTGTCACATCCCGTACCTCCCTGCCCATAATATCATAAATTTTCAAGAATACTGATTTTGACTCTGAAAAATGCCAATAATACTTCCCTTTGAGCACACTCGACACAGGGTTTTGGACAAGAGAAATCCATAAATAATTACTAATCGGCGACTCCTCCACTACAGGAACAGACAGTTTCTTAAAATCAATTTTTTTCTTTAGTATTCCTTCTACCCCTGCCACCATAACAGTATTACTATCGGGAAATATAAAACGCCATAAGTATGCATACTTTTTGAATTGAGTTATCCCTAGATCCAAATCCATCTTCCAAGACTCACCTGCATCGGTTGAAATAAAAATTCTTCCGCCTTGCGCAGAAATAAAACCTATTTGATCATTGAAAAAATTTACACATCCAAGGTCAACCAGTTTATTATTTATTTTTGGAGGATTTGGCACTTCATACCAAGAATTACCACCATCAATAGTTTTTAAAATGACACCGCCATTACATAACATCATTCCTTTTAATGTATTCCAAAAATACAGTTGTAGACAAATTCTTGGATTGCCATAGTGAAGTGTATCCCATGTTTTGCCTCCATCTTGTGTTCTAAATAGTAAGTCAGCTGCAAAATAGGGTCTGGTTGAATCACCCGCTATATCATAAATTCCTAAGATAAATCCGACCTTTTCTGATGGAAAAAAAACATTGTGCATAAGCGCCCCTCTATAAGACCATATCATTATTGGAATCCAGGTTTTTGTGCCATCTGTGGTCTTCCAAACAATAGTATCGCCAACAATATAACCTATCTCACTATTGACCATATACATATCACTCGGGTGACGATAACTAACTATATTAAATTCAGGAATAGAGGGATATTTTTCTTCGGTAAAAGTTTTCCCTCCATTAGCAGAATTAATCAACCATTTGTACCAACCAATGAGAAGCATTGTATCGGGATCAGGAGAATAGATTCTAAAGAACTGTATATTATCTAAGTTTGGAATGAGTGATTTCCAGGTTTGTCCACCGTTGGATGTC
>JANYDV010000046.1 GCA_025363505.1 Bacteroidota bacterium | reverse complement strand
ACTTGGAATATGATCGAACCACCGCTGAAAGAAATATTCCTCGAAGCAGTACAAAGCAGTGGCTCATATAATAAACATCAATAAAGGCAGTATGAATAAAGTCTCGATCATCGTTCGCCACGAATTTCGCCAGAAGATTCGCTCGAAAGCATTTATTATTATGACGGTACTGGCTCCCGTATTGATGGCTTTTGCTTTTGGTATCCCGATCGTGATCGGGGTGCTAAGCGGTAATAACCTTAAGCGTGTCGTCGTGGTTGATCATACGAATGTGCTTGGTTCGTATTTTCTCAAAAAAGATGCTCAAAAATCCAACAAGAAAAACGATTCTTCGGGCTTGCAGTTAGAAGTGCTTTCGGCAACTGCCCTCAGTGGCAATACGATAGATTCACTGAAGAAATTACTTTCAAACAAAGATATTCAAGGATATTTTGTGGTTCCGGAAGCTGCGCTGACCGATACAGCTATCTCAGCAACGCTGAGGCTATCGAATACGAACGATTTTTCGGTTGAGCAATACATTTCTACTCGCTACGAAGAAGGGTTGTTCAGCGAACGGATGCGGGCAAGCGGCATTGATGCCAACCTTGTCAGGCGGGCACAAAGCGCGCATAAAATAGAAACGCTGAAGGTAGCAGAAGGCAAAGAATCAAACGATGATGGTATTGGTTTTGCGGCTGGCTACATTACAGGATTTTTTATTTACCTCTCAATGATCCTCTATGGATCGCTGATTATGCAATCGGTGATTGAAGAAAAAAGTACTCGTGTGATCGAACTGTTGGCATCATCTGCACGTCCGATAGACATCTTAATCGGCAAAGTGATCGGTGTTGGTTTGGCTGGACTATTGCAAGTCTCGGTGTGGGCGTTGATGTTTGCGGCGGTCGGGTGGTTTGCGTTGCCGGCGATACTTTCTTCGGCAGGCTCTACGCTGACGATGTTTCTCTCGCCGACCCTCTTTATTTATTTTGTATTATATTTCTTATTCGGTTATCTCATCTACTCGACGCTCTATGCAGGTGCGGGCGCGACGGTCGAGCAGGCAAGTGACGCGCAACAAGTGACGCTGCCGATTACGATGTTGAATGTCATTTCATTTATCACACTGACGACGGTCATTCAAGCACCCTCCAGTACGACGAGTGTGATCCTCTCGATGATTCCATTTTTCTCGCCGGTGCTGATGATGGGACGCATCTTTAGTGAAACGCCACCTTTGTGGCAGATACTGCTGTCATTCGTGTTGATGGGCGCAACATTTTTTGGCGTGCTCTGGATATCAGCGAGAGTTTATCGCACAGGTATCCTTATGTATGGCAAAAAATATACGTTTCGAGAAATTATTAAATGGGTGCGCTATAGCTAAGTTGAGCAGTCGCTTATAAATCTGCCGAGCGATAAAAATAGATACTGTCGTGCTGGCTTTGTTCGCCACTGACGATGTTGGTTTCGTATTTGACGGCTTCGTAGCGAGGAATGCCTTCGATCAATTCTTTACTTTGTTTGTCAAAGTCAGCGCCGATTCGTTCTTGTATCGAATGTATTCCGCGATACTCAGCATCAAAGGTGCCGGGTGCATCGGTCGTGAAATCCCATAACTTAAAGATAATGCTCATAATGAATGCTCCTGTTCGATAATGTATCTCTATTTTGAACCAACTCCGAGCTACATAAATTCTGTTAAGTGATCATACAATTGCAACGTTATAATATTGGCAGATAGATATCGAAGATCGCACCTTTATCGACAACACCGGTTGCGGTAATGATCCCCTGATGATTTTCTACAATCTTTTTCACGATCGCAAGACCAATGCCCTTGCCGGAATAGTCTTTGAGGGTGTGTAGTTTCTGGAATACTTCAAAAATTTTATCTTTATATTCCGGTTTAAATCCTATCCCATTATCTTTAATACAAATGTGATAGTACTTATTATCGGGTACGAGGGTGACCCCTGAAACTGATTTTCCTTCTACGACCAAACTGGAGATGACAATATAGGGAGCAACGTCTTTGCGTGAGAATTTGAGAGCATTGCTAATGAGGTTCTGGAGTAATTGTCTAAACTGAAAGGGAATTACTCCAACAGTACTCAGATCGGCAATTTCGATCGTTGCGTTTTTTTCATTAATAATATCTTTTAACTCATCTTTTACTTCGTTGGCAATCGTTTTGAGATCAATGTTTTCAAAAATCTTTTCAGTGGAATTCAGGCGTGAGAACGCAAGCAAATCTTCGATGAGTTTTTGCATACGTTGGGCTGCATCTTGAATCCTATCGAAATAGTCTTTCGCTTTGGGTGTTAAATTCTTCTGTTCTTCGTTTAGAATACGCCCGGTGAAGATGAGTATTTTTCTCAGAGGCTCTTGTAAATCATGGCTTGAGATATAGGCGAATGCGAGCAGTTCTTTGTTGAGTGCCTCTAACTCCGCCGTTCTCCTTTGAACCGCTTGCTCCAATAATTCAGCTTTCGATTTCTCTTTGGTAATATCATCGAAGGAGATAAGGATGAGCCGTTGTGAAGCGTCTTCTTCGATAAGCTCACGGGCATTGATGCTTATCGTCCGGACGCCGATATGCGAGAACCGGTATGTGATTTCAAAATTGGTGATGATTGATTTCTCAGGAAGAATGTTTTCCAACAATATTCTCAACTGGGGAATATCCCATTGTCTATTCCCGAGATCGTATATCATTACGCCCTCGGTTTCGGGTTCGTCGACTTTGAAGGTATTATAAAAACTTTTATTGGCGATCCTTACCCGTAAATATCTGTCAAGTACTATTAACGGTCCATGCATCGTTGCAACAATTGCTTGCGCTAAGTCACGCGAGTCAGTAACCTGTTTGTTGAGGCTCGACAACTCCTGAATGACGACAGACAGCTCTTCGTTGGTGCTCTGTAGTTTTTCCTTGCTGGGTGTGAGTTCGTTGTTAGCCTTAAATATTTTTTTGGTACTACCTTTTTTTTACAGCGACTTTTTTCATAGATGGAAAATGTATATGCGCAAGAGAGATATTAATATCTATATTGATTGCAAGTACGAGTATCTCTATAAACCTCTGTCGAAAGCAAAAGTTCGTCAGTGATAACGTGACTGGTGTAGATAATACTCAGGGAGATAGGGTAGCGAACGAGAATAAAACAAGAAATCCACCAACTTCAAGTTTATTTGAAGTTGGTGGATTTCTACGGTATTGTCTTATTTAATTATACTCATTTTGCCCATCAACTTTGTTGATCCGGCATGAAGAATATAAGTGTACAAACCAGGGGAAAGTTTTGAAGCATCAAACTGAAGGTTATAGTTACCCGCTTCAT
>JANYDV010000037.1 GCA_025363505.1 Bacteroidota bacterium | reverse complement strand
GTGCCTGACCCCCTTCTTTCAGTTGTTGATAAAGACCATCTGATTAACGTTTTAAAGCAACGTCGTGATTTACTAAGAAAGTTTATTAAACAAGGAAAAATTGCAAAAATTTTGAAATTTTATTTTTCATCATGATTACTGCAAGTTTTACGACTATTCGTTATGTACCAGATCTGTTCAGAAAGGAATTTCTGAATATAGGTGTACTCGCAATTTTCCCTACTTTAGATTTTATAGGTTTTAACACGGTTGTTCGTAAGAGCGTATTACAATCTTTTGAACCCTCTTTCGACCCCTTGGATATTTCTCATTTTACTCAACAACTTAGTTTGTTGGTAGAAAAGAAAACAATACCTATTTATGATAAGGTTAGGGGTTCTTTCAATGACATTAGACTAAGTACTGTAGAAGGTTTACACGAATTAGGACGTGTCTACCAGGGCTCAAAAATTCAGTTTAGTGAGATATTTGAGGTTGAATTTGATGTTGAAGAAATGTCTATTGACATAGCCAAAAGGTTTATTGACGATATGACTAGTCGATATGTAAAAAAAAATCGAGTTACCACTGCAAGCTCAATTAGAGGAAAGGCTTTTAAGACAAAAATTACACAAGAGTTGAGACAGTGGGAAAAGGAAAAGGTAAGCCGAAATCCTTCCGACATTAGTGTGCATAAGGTTATTGTAGATTATCCGCACCAAATTATAAATATGAAATATGATTTTGCATATCAAAATGGTGCACTTTGGTTGTTTGAAGCCCTCGATTTATCGAAACTTAAATCAGATTCTCCCATTGATTCAAAAAACCCAATTTTTAAAGCCACTGGTTAGATTTATCTAAAGTTTGGGATGGCCAAAACATACCATGGTGTAAAAAACACCCGGTGTAATACTGTGACTTTAGTCAACTCAATACCTGAAACAGAAGAAATAATGCATAATGAGATTGAGCAGTTAAAAGAAAAATCAGAAGTTCTTTTTTTACGTAAGCCAACTGAAAAGAAAGAATTCCTCCGGATGGTCGGAAATTATTAGTTCATTCTTTAATCTAGAATCGAATAAAATCTTATATTGCCTTTTTTCCGTGATAAAAAAAAGAATTGCTCTCGAAATCAGCTCTGCCTCTTTATATTCCCAAAAGAAACGTGGATTTAGGAGGGTGATTTTGCTGTTAGGGATATATCTATGGACAGAAAAATACGAGTTTTGATCGCAAAGGCGGGTTTGGATGGGCATGATCGCGGCGCGAAAGTGATTGCTGCGGCACTGCGTGATGCAGGTATGGAGGTAATCTATACCGGGCTGCGCCAGACCCCTGAGATGATTGTCGAAGCGGCATTGCAAGAAGACGTTGACGTCATCGGCATCTCAATGCTTTCGGGTGCGCACATGACGCTCTTCCCGCGAATCTTGAATTTAATGAAAGATCGTGGCATTGGCGATGTGCTCCTGACCGGCGGTGGCATTATGTCGAATGAAGATGTTGAGACGCTCGGCAAACTTGGCGTCGGTATGCTCTTTACACCCGGTGCACCGATGTATGCAATTGCCGATTACATTCGCGATTGGTGTGCCCAGCATCGCGGCATCGCAATCCCTGCATAAATATTTTATTCATAATAGAACAGGGCGGATAGGTTCTATCCGCCCTGTCTTGTTTTAAAAAGAAGATCACTACTAAACAACTTCTCATCCCCTGTGAAGGTGCTTTTCGTGTTCTTCTTTCAATTCTTGTTCGTGTCGTTTCGTTGCTATTTCTTCCAACTCCAATGCCTCGGCAAGTTCGTTAGCCTTTGATCGCGATTCGATAAGATAATATAGTGAAGGCAAAACGAGTAACGTAAGTATCAATGCGCTTGCCAAACCACCCACGATTACCGTCGCCAACGGACGCTGAACATCCGAGCCGATACCAGTTGCAAGCGAAGCCGGAATAAGACCGAGCAATGCGACAAGCATCATCATTAGTATCGGTCGCAGTTCTTCTTCCGAACCTATAATGACGGCATCACGCAAACTCATTTTTTTATCAAAGCGCAAATCATTAAATCGACTGATAAGCAACACGCCAGACATTACGGCAACACCAAAAAGCGAAATGAACCCGACGCCGCTCGAAACCGAGAAGTTCATTCCACGGATCATCAATGCTACCACTCCGCCGACAAGCGAGAGCGGTACATTAACGAGCACAATCAGCGAATACTTCGCCGATTTAAAACTCATAAATAGCACAGCAAAAATGAGGAAGAGTGTGATGGGTAAGATGACCGTCAAATGTTTTTTTGCACGGGTAAGATTTTCAAATTGTCCACCCCAATCCATCGAGTAACCTTTGGGTAAGTGCAGCACTTGAGCTACTTTCTGTTGTGCTTCACCAACAAAACTTCCTTGATCTCGACCTCGCACGTTTGTCCTGACGCCCATTTGGCGGTGCCCATCTTCACGAGCGATGATCGTCGAGCCATCTTCAATAGAAATAGCTGCAACCTCAGAAAGAGGAATATGCTGTCCGCTTGCGGAAGTGACTTCAAGCCGAGTGACATCATCAACACTCGACCGATCTTTCGCTTGATAGCGCACAACAATATCAAATCGTCTTTCGCCTTCATAAAGTACCGAAACTTGTTTGCCCGCGACAGCAAGCTCGATCATATCTTCTACATCGCGAACATTTATTCCGTAACGTGCGGCGGCTTGCCGGTTTATTTTTATGAAGAGCTGTGCTTGATCGCCCTCTTGTTCTATTCCACAATCAGTTGCACCTTGAATATTTTTTATTACATCGAGAACAGTATCAGCATACGAACGAAGTTTACCTAGATCATTTCCATTGATCAGGACGGCTAAATCAGCAGATGATCCGGTCACAGCTTCGGTAACGTTATCAAGAATAGGCTGAGAAAAACTAAAACCTGCGCCGGGGATATTTGCTTCAAGTTTTTTCTTGATCTCGTCGAGGAGTTTGTGTTTATCCATACCCGAAGGCCATGTGTCATACTTTGTCAGTTCGACATGAGTCTCAATACGATTTGGTCCGTAGGGGTCGGTTCCGTCATCGTTTCTTCCGAGTTGGGTAATGACGGCGCGAACTTCGG
>JANYDV010000033.1 GCA_025363505.1 Bacteroidota bacterium | reverse complement strand
TACTATTATAAAGTAGGCTCATCAAAGGCAGGAATTCAACAGTGTATTCTCTCTGAGACTGGCTCTGATCAAGGGATGGTTGCATTACAAGGAGATCTGTCTGTCGGCTCGAAATGGTTTGCTGACAAATCAGATCAGGTTGAAGCTACCGTTGTCGGCAGATATACTGATTACTTCCTTCCGGGTCATCAACAGGTTATTCATGATGTTGTTGCGGTCAAATATATCGATCATACTAAAACCGACGGAAGTTATGTCGTTCGTTTCTTTGCCCGCGATCTTGGGCTTATACTTCAACGGACGATCTATGATGCTTCAACAGAGATTTCAAATCTTCAACTCTTGAGTCGACTCAATGCACCAACAACCGGACCCGGTGCTCCCGACGACCATGGACATTGGTACGACCAGCGGGGCAGGTACATTATGCAATGGGATCTTGAGCAGGATGAGACGCTCAAAAAATAATAAAATAACAATTGTGTTAAAAGCGGACGTCACGGTTCGCTTTTCTTTTTTAAAGATTTTTGTCACAAACTCAATTGAATAGTCGTTTAACCAATACGCTGTTTTTGCCTTTAGGTAAGGCGTCTTTATAAGTAACTCAACCAAAGAAATCCGAATGAACAATGCGGATTGCTTCGATTGGATTACTATTGCTCGCATCTTACCCGGAGTATGTTGTAAAATCTTAAATCGTCAAAAAAATGAAACACGTTGCTACATTTTGTTTTATCATAATCTTGTTGCTTTCATCGGCAACAGTCTATGCGCAGATCCCGCGGTCGATCAGCTATCAAGGCGTTTTGAGTGATGCGTCAGGAAATTTGATTCCCAATGGGAATCATCAATTAACGCTAAAACTCTATACGATCGCCACCGGATCGACAGCTATATACACTGAAGTTCAGACGGTGCCCGTAGTCAAAGGCGTATTTAATGCGATCATCGGTTCGGTGACTGCAATTCCTTTGACTATCGCATTCGACCGTGCATATTTTCTTGGAGTCAGTGTTGATGGTGGCACAGAACTTAGCCCGCGAACGGCGTTAGTATCAGCTCCATACGCACTTCGTGCTTCTTATGCTGATGTTGCCGGAAGTGTTGTCGGTGGCAGTGGTGGTACTGCGGGTGTCGCGAGTTTGAATGCTCTTCTCGGTGACGTCGTGCTCGTAGGTGGTGGCTCAACAACGATCAACAAAGATGTCGCTACAAAAAAGATTACCATCAGCTCAAGCGGTGGTGCCGGGGCAAGCGGGGTGCAGGGGATTCAAAATACTGATGGAAGTATTACTGTGCTCAATGCAAGTGGACCTGTAGCAACGGTCGGCGTAACCAATGGCTCGATAGGGACGCAAAAAATTACTGATAGTTCGGTAACAGCGATTAAAATTGCGCCCGGAGTTATTCCAACGCAACTTCCACCAAGCGGACCGGCAAATGGCGACTTGATCGGTAGTTATCCAAATCCGAATGTTGCAAAGATCAGAAATTTTAACGTCAGTGTAAATGTACCGCAAAACTCACAAGCACTTATTTGGAATGCAGGAAATAACTCGTGGGAGCCGACGAATGTTACGATCTCCCTACCATTCGTTCAAAGTGATAACTCTTCGAGTCCCTCAATGTCTATCACCAATACCAATGGCAGTGTTGGGATAAAAGGCACCGGACTTAACGGAGTCTGGGGTTTTAGTACCGACAACAACGGCAAAGGCGTGTACGGATCGAGTGGGAACATCGGTGTCTATGGGCTTGCCGGCAATATTGGACCGAACCCAACAGTTAGCTCAGGTATTGGTGTCTTCGGAACAACCGATGTTGCGATTGGTGTAGTCGGAACATCGAGTGCCGGTGACGGCGTACAAGGACTTTCAACATTGACAAATGGTTATGGCGTCCATGGTATCAGCTCGACCGGTACTTCGGCAGCAGGTGTGTATGGCGAAAGCGCAACAGGTTACGGTGTGAAAGCAGGATATACGGGTAACAGTACCAGTGGTACATCATTGTATATTGACAATGGATTTATTAAAGTTGGCGGTAATTCAAAAACGGCATATGTTCATACTGCCGGAGCAGCAAATATTATTGCTAATTCGCCATGGGTAACATTCTTAAACTACCCTGGGATGCTCCAAACAGATATTGTGATCGTTACTCATCAATTAGTAACAGCTTCACTTAAGAAAAATCTTGGCGGCAATGTGTTCGACGGCATTGGGTATGGCGTTCAATGGAACGGTACTGTCAATCGGTGGGAAATATTTCTCGAAGATCAAGCAACCAACATTCCGAACGGAGAACGATTTAATGTCCTCATTATTCGTCAGTAACTAATAATAATTGGCACATAAAAAAGCCTTGCTCATATTGAGCAAGGCTTTTTTTGTGGCAAAAAAAAGACTGTTATTTCTTTTCAACCATTACGGCTGTTCCATAACAAAGCACCTCACTCACACCTGCGGCAATCTCGGTAGCATCGTATCGAACACCAATGATTGCATTCGCACCCATTGAGTCAGCGTGCTGAAGCAATAGATGAAATGATTGTTCGCGTGCTTCTTCGCAAAGTCTTGTATAGATACTGATGTTACCGCCGACGAACATCTGAAATGCCGCGCCGATATTACCGATCACCGAACGTGATCGCACAATGATGCCACGCACCATCCCAAATGTTTTTACTACTTTATATCCTTCGATATCAAAAGTAGTTGATGTCATTGAATGTTGTATCATGGTAGTATTATAAGGTGATCAATCCATAATTTTTCTTAAAAACGTCGGTCGGTCATCTCGTTCGCGAATTGGTGCCGGAGTGTAGCTATCCTCGATTACTTGAGAATGCTCTTGCTCGACCGATACTTCTTGTTCTTCGATCGTCGGGATATTAATACCGCGACGCAAATACGCCGGTGTATCATACTCTTTCAGGTCACGTGGTCCACTGGGGACGTGAGAAGTTTCGTTCTGCGGTGTCAGTCGGATCGAAGAAGCACGAAACGCTCCTGCCGATAGTCGATCAAAAGCATTAGGGCTTTCTTCTCGTTCGCCAAGTGTGCCTCTCGATACTCGCTCTACTTTCTGTTTTGGGTCAACACTCATTTCTTCGGGTTGCTCACGTTGCTGCGGTGCCGAAGCAATGATTTTTTTCCGTGCCTCATACTCATCGGCACTGATGGGCTGAGTCATTCTTACGACCGAAGGTTTTTGTTTGGCACCAAGTGCTTCTTCAGCAGGAATAAACGGAACAGTATTTTTTTCTTGAATCGCAAATCCTGTAAATGTCGGTTTATTATTAAAGCCTGTTGCGATGACGGTGACCATAATCTCTTCGTCCATCGTTTCATCGAGCACAGCGCCAAAGATGATATTTGCATCATCACCTGCAGCATCGTGAATGATCTGCGTTGCTTCACTTACTTCGAGCAGTGTCATCGAACGTCCACCGGTGATATTCACCAGCACACCCTGTGCACCATTGATCGAAACGCCTTCGAGTAATGGAGAACTAATAGCATTCTCAGCCGCAATCGCCGATCGATGAGCACCACTTGCAACGCCTGCACCCATAATTGCGTCGCCCATATCAGTCATTACGGTTCGAACATCTGCAAAGTCAACGTTGATGTGTCCGTGACGAGTGATGAGT
Source organism: Bacteroidota bacterium (assembly GCA_025363505.1). Lineage (GTDB taxonomy): Bacteria > Bacteroidota > Ignavibacteria > Palsa-1295 > Palsa-1295 > JAFDZW01. Next base: position 20,998 of record JANYDV010000033.1, on the reverse strand, counting down.
TCGCTGATACCGCGAGTAGCGTTATAGAGGACTTGGTTGGCAATCTCAAAACCATCAAGCAGCGAAGTAGCTTCGCCGACGAGAGCCAACAATTTTTGATTCGGAATTACGATCAGCGTATCAACATTTTTGCGCAGCTCTTGTATGCCATCCTCAGCTTGTTGAAAACGACGCTTACCCTCAAACAGAAATGGCTTTGTGACGATACCCACTACTAGTGCGCCACACTCTTTGGCAATCTGTGCAACACGTGCCGCGCCACCGGTACCGGTACCGCCGCCCATACCGGCGGTAACAAACACCATATCACTATTGCCGATCAATCGCGAGATTTCCTCGTGATCTTCATCGACAGCCCGGCGACCGATGTCAGGGTTTGCGCCTGCACCAAGCCCACGTGTGAGATGTTTGCCGATCTGCAACTTCAGAGATGCCTCTGAAGCTTGCAGTGCTTGGATGTCGGTATTGAGCACACAAAACTCTACGCCAATGAGTCCGCGGTCGATCATAGCGTTCACCGCATTTGACCCACCGCCGCCGATGCCGATGACTTTTATTCTGGCGCCGTAATCTTCTTTGCTATCAAGTTCGATCATTGTTCTTTCCTCCAACAAATACTAACGTGTATAAAAATTATTATAAATGTTCAAACCAACGCTTCATTTTTTCAATGACATTGGGTTTCTCGCGCGACTCTTCGTCTTCGACGTAGTGTGCTTCTTCTTGCTGATTACTCGATCGCTCTTCTTCAACGAACGATGGCAATGAGCTTGGCGAGCAATTCTTGAAAGCATAGAGTACCAATCCTACTGCCGTTGCATAGACCGGCGACTCGATCTCTTTGACAAGACCGGCACCGAAACTCATCGGCATTCCGATCTTGACATCCATATTAAAAATAGCTTCGGCAAGTTCGCGCGTACTATTGATCATCGAACCGCCACCGGTCAGGACTACACCGGCGCCAAGATTTCTTGCAAAACCCGAACGCTTGATCTCGTTGTAGGAGAACTCAAGCATTTCTTCCATACGTGGTTGTATGATACGGGCAAGGAGCGAACGTGGTATCTGACGCGGCTTACGACCCGCAAGACCCGGAAGCTGGATAATCTCATCACGGACGATATGCGACACTACAGCGCATCCGTACTCGCGTTTGAGACGCTCGGCTTGGTCACCGAGAATTTGTAAACCACGACGAATGTCTTCAGTTACTTTTTGCCCGGCAATACCAATCACAGCGGTATGACGAATTGTCTTTTCTTCAAATACAGCAATGTCTGTTGTGCCGCCGCCAATATCGACAAGTGCAACGCCGGCTTCTTTTTCTTTTTCATCAAGCACAGAATAACTTGACGCTAATGGTTCGAGCACGATATCGTGAACGCGTAACCCGGCTCGTTCGACGCAATTATAAATATTTTGCACTGCCGTGACTAAGCCATTAATCACATGAACAGTAGCTTCGAGACGGACACCCGAAACTCCGACAGGTTCTTCGTAAAAACCGTCTTGTCCGTCAACGATAAACTCTTGGGCAATAACGTGCAAGATTTTTCTGTCACTCGGTAGATGAATACGCTTGACGTCTTCGAGCAGACGCCCAATATCTTCTGGGCGAATTTGGCGATCTTGATTGGAGATCGTCACTACACCGCGTGATTGGAATGATTGAATGTGATCGCCGGCAATACCAACAACAACTTCCCTGATTTTTACACCGGATTGGGCTTCGGCTTCTGCAACGGCTCGTTCGATCGAGCGAACAGTCTTATCAATGTTCGTCACGACACCGCGCGATAGCCCGTCGGCGGCGACAGTACCGACACCAAGAATGGTCATCGAATGCGGCTCGTTCAGTGAGACCGCGGCAACGATAGCGCACACTTTGGTTGTGCCGATATCGAGACCGACAATAATCCTGCTCGGTTCGAGCATTGCCGGAACCCCGATCATTGGTGCCGATGACATCGGCGACGGTTTTGATGGATGATATTGTTCGTTGTATTGCATTATTGTCCTGCGGTTGTAGTGTAAACTCCGGATGTCTGATCTGCCGAGGCGATTGGGCGCTTGATGCTATCAATCGCAGTGTTAACTGTTGCAGAGTGCTCCTTGCGATGGACAATGATTTGTCCATTGAAACGCGCATCTACATAAAGTGTTGAACGTGACCAAATTTCATTGCGCAACTTTTGTTTCCACAATTTTGCCAACAGTTGAATCTGATGATCAAATAATCGCAGTTCGTTTCCACGTTGCTGAGTCTTAGTGTCGCGCTCGAGAGTTGTCATAAAACGGACATCACTCGGTGAGCCGATAAAGATCGGTGTCATCGAAAATGCAGTATAGATTACATACGCGCCGGTGGGGGCGCGGCGTAATTCTCCGATAGCTTCACGGAGCGAACTATCGCCGGTGGTAGTGATCTCATGAACAATATGCGACATCTCTAATATTGCAACCGTATCTTTTTCAGTAATACCGGTAAGTATTGGCACAGCCAATAATTTATTAGGGTCGAGTAAACCGGAAAGCTTTTTCGGCAAGAAAAAACGGAAGTCATCATCTACGAGGATGGGATCACCGCTTGAGGAGCGGATCATTGCTATCGGAGTACGCTCATCAATATGAATAACGATAGTATTGGGGTGTGTTTCGCGACGGATGCTGACCTGACGAACAAGTCCGTGTTTTGCCACACGTTGTTCGATGCCTTTTAGATCAATGTCGTAGAATTTGTGTGATTTATCAATTGATGCAAGCGAGAGTACTTCGGCAGTCATTAATTCGTGATTACCTTCAACTCGGACTGATTGCAATTGCTCACCCGATTGAAATTCACGTGCAAAAAATACAATCCCCAACAGCAACAGTATTGCACCACCAAACAACATCGCCGGTATGACTCGTGATGTTTTCCAATTCGATTTTTCGCTCGACTCATCATTCAGGAGTTCGTCATCGCTATAAATAGACTCCTCAAGGAGTTCTTCGATAGGACGAATTTCATCCAACGGAGCATAGCCTCTCGGTATTGCTTCGTTATGATCTTTTCCTGGTCGTTTGATATGCAGTTGCACGTTGCTTCTTTCTGAAGTACTTACATCCGCTCAATTGCCGGGTCTTTGAAGAAATGAGATTCAGTTCGGGAGCTTCACGATAGGGTCGTTTACAAAGCCGATAAGTTGTACTTCGGGTTCGAGCACAATATGATGCTCATCAAACACTTGCTTTCTGGCAAGATTCATTAAAGCGATGATATCACTTGCCGATGCGTGATCAATATTTACAATAAAATTAGCATGCTTTGGGCTGATCTGCGCTCCACCGATACGTGTGCCTTTCAAACCGGCTTGTTCAATTAATTCTGCACTGAATCTCGGCTTTGGATTTTTGAATACCGAACCGCAATTTGGCAGATGTACCGGTTGCACATCATTGCGATGTTTGAGATGTTTTAATTTAATTTCACGAAGCGCGCTCGGATCGCCTATGTCCAACATAAAGCGCGCAGAAAGGACAACATCATCTTTTTGAAAACCACTATGCCGATAACGAAAGCCGCACTCGTCTTTAGTCAATGTCACTCGACTAAAATCTCGGATAATCGTGACATCAAGAAGGTGATCGCTTGTTTCGCCGCCATAACAACCGGCGTTCATCCAAATAGCGCCACCGATTGTCGCAGGGATCCCCGCAAGCATTTCAACTCCTTGAAATCCATTGCGAATTACAAAATCAACGAATGTTGCCATCCTGACACCTGAACCGACCGTAACGATATGTTCATCACAAGCAAGGCTATTAAACCCTGTTTCTAAATTCATCACAATGCCGTCAAATCCCTCATCACTAATAAGGACATTTGATCCGTTACCGATAATAAATAGTGGGATGTGATGTTGCTTAACATATTGCTTGATAGCAATCACATCTTCAGCTGTTGCAGGCTCGACATATATTTTTGCAAGACCACCGATACGAAAAGTGGTAAACGGTGCGAGTGCTACATCCTTGCGGGTAGTGCCGGTAAGCAGATCAGTCAGGTTGCGAAAATGATCCACGCTTTACTCCTGCGGAGTTGTAGCAATAATTGGCTCTGTAATTTCCGGTACCGAAATAGATTCGGAAGGAACTTCGATAGTCACGATTTTTTTAACGTCCGGTCGAAATTCTTTATATCCGATACCATACGCCCAACCTTCGAGTTGTATCTCGGGATTTTCATAAAACCCGTCACGGTAGTCTCTGATCGGTCGAAGTGATTTATCTTCGCGACGCTCGGCACTCAATATCCCAAGTAATGTAAACACTGTCTCACGTGCTTTCGGATGAGCATATACTTGATCGCGAACTTCTTTCGGAATATGAAGTGCATTATCTTCTTCACTGTCAAAATATTCACGAAGAGCATCGTTGCTGAGTCGAATTTTTTCGTCAAACATTTTCGAAAAAACTTCGGTAACGGTTATTGCTGCCGGTTTATCAAATGGCCAAATGGCAATATTGGGTTTTACTTCGCGAAGTTGTTCGAGCAGAGCAATGCCAACAATCGCAGCGCGCCCGCGTGCATTCGACTCGGTATATTCATATCGTGCCGTCAATTTATTATAGCGAATGCCGAGGGTCGTCGCAAGTGCTTCCGGTTGTTGGCGGCGCAGGATGCGTTCGACACGACGGAAACGCTCGACCAAGGTTCGGCGCTCAACGATCGGAATTTCCGGGCGACGGCGATTGTCGGGGTGCTGGTTGCCACGAAAAATTCGTGCCCGGGTCTGATCAGAAGTTTCGACATTCGATTCACGATATGCCGCCATCAGTTCGATCCAAATACGGATACCATCATCGGTATTTTTCTTGAGATCTTGTCTGATTTTCTTACTGAGTTCTTTGTGCGTCGTTGCGATCTTTTGAGATGCAACATATTCCAAAAAACCTAACGGAAAACTACAAGCGAAATCGACACCGATCAATGCAGAATCAAGCTCACTGACTCGTTCGACAATCTCTCGACGAGAGCGCAGACGGTCGCAGGTAGTGATCGTTGTCCATGAGCCTTCTATTACGGCTTCAACCCAAAATAATTCATCGAGAGGTTCGCGGCTAGCGTCGAACCCGATCGTTACATACTTTTTTTGTGACATTACAGTTAAACAGTTACGTTGTTCGGCTTGGGTTTAAGTATTTTCGAGCCGTTCGAGCGTTGGCGTATTGCCTGCAGGATTTTCGGGGCTTGTTCGGTTATCGAACCGGCACCAAAGGTGATAACAATATCGCCTTTGATAACATCACCGGCAATCGTTGAGGGGAGTTCATTAAGTTCTCGAATAAAATTGATGTTCTTAAACCCTTCAATCTTCGAAGATTCAAGGATCAATGCGCTGCTAATTCCTGCAATTGGCTCCTCACGAGCCGGATAGATTTCTACCAGATAGACTCTATCAGCCAATCGCGCAAACACTGCGCCAAAATCTTTTGCAAAGTCCCTTGTACGAGTATATGTATGTGGTTGGAAGGCTGCAACTATCCTTCTACCGGGATAACCCTTCTTCAAAGCTGTCAACGTTGCTTCGATTTCGGTCGGATGATGAGCGTAGTCATCGATAACAAGCACACCATTTACTTCGCCGATCACCTGGGCACGTCGCTCGGCACCTTGAAACGTAGACAGTGCTTTTGCCGCTATCTCAAAAGGAATTGCCATACATTCTGCAGTGGTGATTGCTGCAAGAGCATTCATAATATTATACTCACCGGGTACCACAAGCTCAAGAGTGCCGATACGCTCAGTACCTCGGGTGATGGTTGAAAAGCTATGCAGACCGTCAAGCTCAATATCTATTGCGCGGTACTTCGCTTCTTCGGAGCGAATGCCAAAGGTTACGATACGTTTGTTAAACCGACTGAGGATGGCTCGGATCGCAGGTTCATCTATATTAACAACCGCCATTCCCGTTAGCTCCGATCCGTTGCACACAAATTCTACAAACGCATTTTGTAGATCGGTTAGATCATTGTATATGTCAAGATGCTCTGCTTCGAGAGTGGTAACGACTGCAATATATGGTTTGAGCGATAAAAAACTTCTGTCATATTCATCTGCTTCGACTACTGCTAGAGTACCCGTTCCCGAATGGGCATTCTTTCCGCCAAGCTCATAGACACTTGCGCCAACCGACACCATTGGGTCGAGCCCAGCTTCAAGCAAGATATGCGCAATCATCGAAGTGGTTGTTGTCTTGCCATGAGTACCGGCGACTGCAATGGTTTGCATTGCCGATGTTAGCTCGCCAAGAAACTCTGCCCGACGAACCAGGCGAATGTTTAGTCGTTCTGCTTCTTCGAGTTCAGGATTGTGCGAGGATTTAACAGCCGAAGTAAAAACAACAAGATCAATTGTTGGACTGATGTTTTTTTTATGATGCCCAATGTGAATTTCGGCGCCAAGTTTTTTTAACTCACGGAGTTTTGCGGAGTCTTGGATATCACTTCCCGAGACGATGCTTCCGCGAGCCAATGCTATCTCTGCAAGACCGCTCATCCCCGCACCACCAATACCAACAAAATGAATATGCTGCATTACGAACGGGGTGATCGTGGTTTGCGCAATCGAGATTTCCGTACCAGTAAGGCATCGCCTGCCCACTGTTTGATAGCTTGATACAATTCTTCGCTACGCTCAAAATTGTAATGACGGATGCGAATGGGTCTGCGGCGGTCATTCGTGAAGACCGTGATGACTCTTGCTTTAGTGATAAATCCTTTTCGCTGCTCGACACTTACACGAACGGTCTTTATTGATTTGCGATCAATAAGCAACTCGCGAAGAGCACTCTTAAGCCGCAAGACATTGCCGCCTACTTCTATTCGGCGATGCATCACGATATTATAGATCACCGCAAGTGCGGAAACTAAAATAATGATACACAAAAGATAAACCACAGGGTCATACAACACTTTTGAAAAATCATTCTGCATCATTCCGCGAACCACAAGGTAGAGTGCCAACGTCGTGGCATAGACTACCATTGACTGGTACAAGAATGTAAAATTATATTTAAAGACTTTTTGTGTTTCCACTGGTATTAGCGATTCTTCGAATCAAATTGCTCTATCAGATACTTTGCTACAACATTTCTGGCAGTAATGTTCTCATCAGCCAGCATTTTTTTAGCAAGGTCACTTCGTTTTGTGTCGTCAGCCATCAACTTGAACACTTCGTGCTGAAGCAATGAGACAATATCTCTATCAAGAATAACCACTGCGGCACCGCGATCTCGAAACGAATTTGCATTCTTTTCTTGATGGTTCATTGCAGCTAATGGGTAGGGCACTAAAATAGCCGCTTTGCCAAGGGTTGAAAGTTCGGCAAGTGTCGAAGCGCCCGCACGTGCTACCACTAAGTCACTTGCGGCGTAAGCCTCAGGCATCTCGCTAATGTATTGCCGAATACATATTCTGGTAGTCTCGGGAAATGCTTCTTGAAGTTCTGCGATGTTTGCACTGGCTCCGGTCTGCCACAGTATATTAAACCCCGCATCAAGAAAATGTTTTGCTGAGAGTCTCATTGCCTCGTTGAGCGAGCGTGCACCCAACGAACCACCAAAGACCAGTAGAGTCTTACGATCGGGCTCTAAGCCAAAATGGTCCCGCCCGGTTGCCGGGAGAATATTTTCTTTTAATGAATCTCTAATCGGCGTGCCGATCAGTTGTGTTTTTACAGCTAATGAACTTGAAAATTGTTTCTTTGCTTCAGCATAACTGATAAAGATCTTGTCTGCTCTTGGGGCAATGATACGATTTGCCCGACCGACTACTGCATTGATCTCTAAAATCGCGATAGGAAGATTTTTTTTCTTTGCCGCATAGGCAACCGGCACACTAAGATATGCGCCTCCGCCCAAGAATACCCTTGCATCAAGTTCTCTTAGAATGCTGAGCGAACTTCGGTAGGCTTGCCAAAATTTAATTGGGAAACGAAGCAAATGTCGAACTGATTTTCTCGGTGCTTGTATTTCGATCGGATAAAAATCAAAACCCAGACGCGGTACTTCGTGCGACTCGATGCGGTCTCTGGTACCGATAAAGACAATTCGAATATCGGGACGCATCTCGCGAATAGCCTCGGCTATCGCAACCGTCGGATAAAGATGCCCGCCGGTGCCTCCGGAAGCAATGACAATAGTACTCATAATTTACGCATATCGAATCGATGCCGTCATCTTTTTCGGATCGGGCAGTGATGTTGTAAACTTCGAGATATTCAATAAAATCCCAACTGCCGCCGCACTAAAAATCATATTTGTACCGCCATAACTGACAAATGGCATCGGCAGTCCTGTCACCGGCATCAGCCCTGAGTTTACAAGTGAATTAATTAGTGTATTAATTCCAATCATTAACGTAATTCCCGAAGCAACATATCTTCCGAATGGGTCGGGGGCGTGCTTGGCTATCTGTATTCCTCGAATAATAATAAATGCAAAGATCAACAGTAAGAACGCTGCACCAATAAATCCGTACTCTTCGCCGATGATCGAATAAATAAAGTCGCCATACGACTCGGGCAGATAAAAATCTCGCTGTCTCGACTGCCCAATGCCCAGCCCAGTCAAGCCGCCACTTCCGAGCGCAATCAATGCTTGTGTTGTTTGGTAGGATATTCGGGATGTGTGTTCATTCTCATGTCCAAGAAAAGCGAGGATACGTTGTACTCGGTACCACGCTGTCATCAAATATATCCCTCCCCCGACAATCGCTATGGCTCCGGTGCTGAGCATATACTTGATCGGCATTTGAGCAATGAACATTATTCCAAAAGCCAGAAGCACCAACACCGAGGCGTTTGACATATTCGGCTGCTTGGCGATGAGCCCTGCCGCCGCGCCTGTCCAAACGAGTAGTGGTATAAAAGATTTTTTGAAATCACCAATAAATTCTTTCTTCGCGGCGCATAATGCAGAGATATGCAGTACTAAAGCAATCTTCACAAATTCCGATGGCTGAAAAGAAAATGGTCCCAACGGGAGCCATCGTTTCGCGCCGAGTTCGGTATGCCCGACCACCAGCACCGCCGCTAAAAATAAAATACCCAGGAGCATCAACCATTTTGAATGCTTTTGGTACTTATGATAATCTATTTTTGTGAAGAAGATCATCGCTGCGATTGCCAAAACGACTTTTGTTGCATGCTTAATCAACATCCCTTCGCTTGTCATAGCTTTTGCAACGCTAAACGAAGCACTGGCAGTGTAGACAAATGCCAAAGATGCCAACAGGAGCCCCGTAACCGTAATGAACAGACTTAAGTCTGCTGTTTTTTGTGCTTTCATTGGGTTATGGCTTTTAACAAAATAACAATGCAATGCTTATTTCAGAGACACTACGATCTCCTTAAAAACTCTTCCGCGATGTTCGTAACTTTCAAACATATCGAAGCTTGCACATGCAGGCGAAAGTAAAATAACATCGCCCTTATCGGCAAGTCCTCGTGAAAGCTCGACCGCTTTTTCCATCGAGTACCCTGCGGGTTGCAGCGGCACTGTTGACTTGAAAAACTTTTCAAGGGCAGCGGCTCCATCACCGACGGTAATGATCGTTTTGACATGCTCTTTGACAAGATCTTTGATCATTGAGTAATCATTGCCTTTATCTTTTCCTCCGGCAATAAGAATAATCGGAGCCTGAAAACTTTGTAACGCGTACTTCACTGCATCGACGTTAGTCGCTTTTGAGTCGTTGTAATACTTCACTCCGCCAAGTTCGCGAACAAATTCTATCCGGTGTTCGACCCCGGTGAAGCGTTCGAGTGTTTTTCGAATACTTTCATACTCAATACCGATGCTTCGTGCTATCAGCACTGCTGCCATGGCATTCATCAGATTGTGTGGTCCGGGAATACCAATCTTCTCAATCGCGATTACGCTTTCACGCTCTCTTGCCAAGCGAACAATCATTTCACCATTGTCAATAAAAGCGCCATTTTTTAGCTGTTCGTTCAGTGAAAAGCCGTAGGTGCGAATGCTAAGTGAATCGGCAAAGCTTCTCACGATCTCATCGTCGTGATTATACACAAAGATGTCATGACCGCGCTGATTCTCAGTGATGCGAAACTTCGACTGAATGTAGGCTTCATAATTCTTATATCGATCAAGATGATCGGGGGTGATATTAAGCAGTGCAGAAACCTTGGGGCGAAAATCTTTTATGGTATCAAGTTGAAAACTTGATACTTCAAGCACATTAATAGCCTTTTCGCCAACGTTTTGTTCTACAACATCAGCAAATGCGGTGCCGATGTTTCCGGCGACGACTGTTGCCCACCCGGCATCTTTGAGAATCTCTCCGGTTAAGGTGGTGGTCGTCGTTTTTCCATTGGTACCGGTGATCGCAACAATTGGAGCTTCGGCAAGATCGGAGGCAAGCTCGATCTCTCCGATGATCGGAATTTGTTTTGCTCGGGCAAGCTCAAGAATCGGAATGGTCAGCGGAACGCCCGGACTGACGATGATCGCATCGGCATCAAGAGCAAGATGTGTGTTCGCCCCGAATTCATAGGCAACACCAAGTTCATCAAGTTCTTTGATGATCTCAGGGTGCTTCTCTTGTTTTGCAGAGTCTGACAGAAAAACTTTCGCACGTCGTCGAAGGAGTAATCTCACGCTGGCAAGACCCGACTTCCCGGCGCCAAGCACCGTAAATCGTTTGCCGCGCAGTTGCATAATCTATGAGAATTGAAAACGTGAAGTATTGGTCATCGACGGTTATCGAACTTTGAAAGTCGTAAGCATCAAGATCACTAATAAGATAGCGACGATATATGCTCGTATCACGATCTTCTGCTCAGCCCAGCCGCTCAGTTCAAAGTGGTGATGGAGTGGAGCCATCTTAAAAATTCGTTTTCCTTCGCCAAACCGTTTACGGGTATACTTGAAGTAGAGCGTTTGTGCTATAACCGATAACGATTCTACAAAGAAAATACCACCAACAATAGGGAGTACAAATTCCTTTTTGATAAGTACCATAATTGCTCCAAGAGCACCACCAAGTGCAAGTGAGCCTGTGTCACCCATAAACACTTGCGCAGGATGAGCATTGAACCACAAAAACCCCAGCGAAGCACCAATCAATGCTGCGCAAAAAACGGTTAGCTCGCCCGCACCTCTGAGATACGGAATGTTTAGATATTCGCTGAGCTGTAAGTTGCCCGTAAAATATGCGAGTGCCATGATGGCAATAAATGCAATAGATACTGTTCCGGCAGCAAGTCCATCAAGTCCATCGGTCAAATTCACGGCATTGGACGTGGCAGTAATCACAAGAATAACGAATGGGATGTACAGCACAGGTCCGAACTCAAAGACTAAATTCTTAAAGAACGGGACAGTCGTTGCTGTCGTAATATCAGGAAAATGCCCGGGTGAGAGCATAATCGCAATACCCACAAAAAGCCCAACGCCGATTTGCCCCATAAGTTTGTAACGAGCTATAAGACCTTTCTTTTTCTTTTTGACCACTTTGAGATAGTCATCAAGAAAACCTATTCCGCCAAGCACAGCCATCGAAACAAAGACGACGATGATATACAAATTTCCGATATCCGCCCAGAGCAATGTTGGTCCGAGACAAGCGAAGAGGATGATGAGCCCGCCCATCGTTGGTGTACCGGCTTTGGATAAATGGCTCTTTGGTGCTTCTATTTTTCCTTGTTCGCTGATTTGTAGTTTCCGAAGCCGCTCGATAATCTTTGGTCCGATAAAAAAACTGATCGCCAGCGCTGATAACGCTGCAATTGCTGAACGAAAAGTGATAAATCGGATAAGCTCACCGCCCGGAGGCGCAAACAAGTGGTTGATCCAATTAAATAAATAGTACAGCATAAGAAAAAATAAAGTATAGTATGATCAAGTATGAACTTCATAGCATTCATACTTTCAACTTCATTATGTGATCGCTAATGCTTCGAGTACTTGCTCCATTTTCATTCCGCGCGACCCTTTGAGCAGGAGTATATCACCTCGTTGTAAAATTTTTCCAAGTGCCAAGACGACATCCCCCTTCGAGTTAAAATGTTTGGCATTTATTTTTTTTGATTTCTTCAACACTTGCTTATATGCTAATTTCATTGCATCACCGGTGAAGTAGTATCCGTCAAAATGATACGCTGCCATACGTCTGCCTAAATGACTATGCTCATATTCCGAGTGCTCACCAAGCTCGAACATATCACCTGCGACGACATATTTTTTTCCTGCAGTCGGCAGTACACTCAATGTCTTTAGTGCAGCATCAAATGATTCGGGATTAGCATTGTAGCAATCATTGATCACTAAGACCCCACTGTCAAGTGTAACCATCTCCATTCTTTTTGAATGGGGTTTGTAGTCTTCGAGTCGTTGTTTGATCTTCGCGTTTGAAATAGAAAATGTCCTTGCAAGCGCTGCAACTGATGACGCAACAACCGGTGCATAGTCTGCGATAAGATTCGTTTCAAGAGTGAGAGTGTCTGTTGGCGTGTCTATCGAAAGTCTTAATTTACCTTCATCGGTAAAGCCATTACTCCTGGCAATATATTGTGCTCGAATTGTGGTGCCAAACGTTATTGCTTGTTCTCCAAACTTTTTTGCCGATGGTCGAAGATACCCATCATCGGTATTGATAAAGGCAATGCCGTCGTGGTTCTTTAGATAGTCGAACAATGCGCGTTCTTCTTTTGCCACACCTGCTGCATTCTTAAAAAACTCTAAATGCTCTCTGCCGATATTTGTAATGATACCGTGAGTGGGCTCAGCGATTTCAGTCAGTCGTGCGATTTCACCGGGATGATTAGTCCCGATCTCTAAGATTGCAATATCGTGTTTTGGGGTGAGCATAAACAGCATCCTCGGCAAGCCAACGTGATTGTTGTAATTGGCTTCAGTCTTTAAGACGTTGAACGACGCTCCGAAGACATAGCTCGTCACATCTTTCGTAGTTGTCTTGCCGTTTGATCCTGCAATAAGCAAGACCGGGATGCTATACTTTTTTCTGTAGATCGTTGCAAGATCGCCATAAGTGTGTAAGGGATCTTCGACAACCAGCAGACACAATTTTTGAGGTGCAGTTTCTTTATTGTTTCGATACCACCGCTGACTAACAATCGCCCCAATCGCACCACGCGATGCAATTTCGTTGAGATAACGATGACCATCGAATTTTTCACCACGCAAAGCAACAAAGATATCGCCTTGTTGGACTGATCGCGAATCGGTCGAGACTGCAGTAATTCTTTTTTTTGAGGAGAGCTTCTCAAAGCCGACAGAGAGCTTATGAGGTGCACGAAGCATATCGCCGATCGTAAAATTCACGGTAGTGTTCAGTTTGGTTTACTGATGAAATTCAACACTTGTTCCTTATCATCAAAATGAAACTTCTCTTTGCCAATGATCTGGTAGTCTTCGTGACCTTTGCCGGCAATCAGTATCACACTCTTCGAGTTTGCATTAGAACATGCAGTAGCAATAGCTGTTTCACGATCAAGTATAACGATATTGTTCTTCTTTGATCGAAGCCCTTCGAGAATATCATTTGCAATTGCTTCGGGATTTTCTGTCCGAGGGTTATCATTTGTAATAATCGTCCTGTCGGAGTATCGCTCGGCAATAGCACCCATCAACGGTCGTTTCGTTTTATCACGGTCACCCCCACATCCGAATACGGTGGTGATTTGTGTGGTAGGGCTTAGAGCGCGAATCGTTTTCAAAACATTTTCGAGTGCATCGGGTGTATGTGCGTAATCAATAATAGCAATGCCGTTTGGTAATGCTATTTGCTCGAAACGTCCGCGGACCGGATAAATCTTTTCAGAAAGTTCGGCAAGTGATTGCAACGAACACCCTTCAACTCCGAAATATAATGCTGCTATCGATGCAAGCATATTCTGCACATTAAAAGCCCCCACCAGTGTTGTTCGTATTTCCGCTTGTTCTTCGGAGTATCGTTTCTTTACTGTAAAGCTTGTTCCACTAAGTGAATAAGTAATATTACTTGCGACGATATCCGAGTTTCCAAAATGGCTTCGGTCATCAAGCCCGTAGCTGTGCGAGTTGGCACTTGTCTCTTCGATCATCATAGCCGCCGCCGGGTCGTCACTATTCGTAATGGCAACAGCTGTGGGCTTTAATGATGTAAAAAAATGTTTTTTTGTGTCGGCGTAACGCTCCATCGTTTTATGAAAATCAAGATGGTCTTGTGTCAGATTTGTAAAGACAGCAATATCAAAGTCGAGAGCGCTAATGCGTTGAAGCTCAATGGCGATCGAACTGACTTCCATAATGCAACTGGTCACACCTTGAGAAAGCATCTTTGCAAGCATTGCCGAAAGATCTTTCGATTCGGGTGTCGTTAGTGTATTCCCTAAAAAAGTATCGCCGATATAACTGCCAAGTGTCCCAATGAGTCCGGTTGTTTCGCCCCGAAGTTCGAGGAATTGGCGAATGATATTTGTCGTCGTAGTTTTGCCGTTGGTGCCTGTTACTCCGATCAATCGAAGTTTCGATGATGGTGACCCATAAGCCTCTTCACTAATAATTGCTAATGCTTTCCGAGCATTTGCAACCACAATGCGTGTAATGCCCAGTGCCTCAGCATCGGTTTCTGAAAATGCAGATGCATCTTCGACGATGATGGTCTTCGCGCCTTGTGATATTGCATTTTTGATAAAGTAATGACCATCGGTCTGAAAACCTTTGATCGCCACAAATGCAGAGTTAGTTGTTACTAATCTCGAATCGTATTGCGGATCAGAGAGATCGGCATCCTGCAAGCCTGTGAAGGCGAGGACACCGATCTCTCGTTGCCGCGTGAGCTCACTGAATCTCATTTGTCAAAGAACGGGGCTTTTGAACGGATGGGTTCACATAAAAACATCCGAAATAACTTTGGCGCGATCATACAATGTAAGATGTTCACTCACTGCGCTAAATGCGACGCTTGTGAATATCATTGTTATTCATCACCAAAGAGCGTAATTGTTGGGTTCTGTGCATCGATCGTTGCGCCCGCATCCGGTGTTTGCCGCACAACTTTTCCGTCGCCGACAAACCGTACACGAACATTCGCTGCTGCAGCGAATTTCATCGCCCGAGCCATCGGCATTCCTAAGAAATTAGGAGTTTCTGTGTCGGATATTACTCCGACATTATCTTCCTTTGCCGTTGACGTGCGAACCACGAGCCGCACAGAATCACCACCAAATCGTATTGAGCGCTCGACAACGCCTATCTCGTTGCCCGAAGCAACGATAAAGCCCTGGCTGGCTAAAACTCTTTTTGCTAAATCCATCGGAAGCCCGCGCACATCGGGTATATCACGATCAATAGCATTATCTTTATCACGAGTATTTAAGATCGTCCCTTCGATTTCAACAGTGCCGCCTTCATCGACGATACTTGGCATAGTTGCTGCCATCGGTGCACGAGCATCAATCGGAAGCTTGCCGGTTTGTTCGAGTATCGACATTGCGATCTCGCGGAAAATCGGTCCGCTCACCGCACCACCGTAGTATCCGTTATGCGGCGAACGCAAAATCACTAATATTTCATATTCAGGTTTTTCAGCCGGGAAAAATCCGATAAACGTCGAGGTATAATGTTCTTTCGAGTAGTGACCGTTAACTAATTGTTGTGCTGTTCCTGTTTTTCCGGCTATCGAAACGCCTTTGATCTTACAGAGCGTTGCAGTACCCGAATCAACTACCCCTTGCATAATGCTGATGAGTCTCTTGCTTGTTTCTTCGGTGATTACCCGGCGAACTTCTTGCGGCTGAGTCACGACGACTTCGCCGTTTGATTGTTTGCGTTTGGCAATCAGATACGGCTTCATCATTACCCCAAAATTTGCAATCGTTGCGTATGCCGTTGCCAATTGTATTGGCGTTGCAGTCATTTCATACCCAAAGGCGACATAGCGTTTCGAGTTACCGCTCCATTTGCTTGGTTTATGAAGGTTGCCTTTTATTTCGCCGGGTAGATCAACACCTGTTAGCACGCTCATACCAAAGTCGCGCATATATTTATAGAATCTTCTGCGCTCAAGGCGATCTGAAATTTGTGCAAAACATACGTTGCTAGATTTTTCGAGTGCCTGACGGAACGTGAGCACACCATAAGGATGGGTGTCGCGAATTGTTGCACCACCTTCGACGACCCATGTGCCACCGTGCGCGTCAATTTTTTCGTTTTCTTTCCAGACGTTTTGATCGAGGGCTATTGCCGCAGTTAGCACTTTCATCGTCGAGCCGGGCTCGAATGCATCGGTGATTGCGCGATTGCGAAGCATTTCATTCGTAGCCGAAAAGAAATCATTGGGGTTGTAATCAGGCATATTCGCCATCGCCAAGATTTCCCCTGTTCGCGGATTCATTACGATTGCGATTCCTGCTTCGGCAGCAGCCTTTTCTACGCCAGCCCGCAGTGCATTTTCTGTCGAAGCTTGAATACTTTCATCAATGGTGAGCGTGAAATCATCGCCGTTCGAAGCGGGTACTTGCTCGTAATCAACATCCGGTCGTGGTCTGCCTCGCCCGTCACGTTGCATTACCGTATACCCGTCTTTGCCGCGAAGAATTTTATCATCAAACATTTCAAGCCCCGCAAGACCACGACCGTCTTTGCTGGTAAAGCCGAGAATATGCGAAGCACGTGCACCGAAAGCATAGCTACGGCGTTCATTGGTTTCTCTGATGAGTCCGTGTTCTTTAATCCCGTCAAGCTTTGAAGCTATTTCTAACGGCACTTCCTTTTCAACGACTATATATCTCCGAGAAGTATCATTTAGAATAGCGGTATAATACTCTTTTGGTTTTCCGAATACTGATGCAAAGCTTGCTGCGACATTGACTTTATTTTTAATCTCTTGGGGATCGAAAGCAAATTTTACGACGAAAGCATTTGAGGCGAGTATAATCCCGTTGCGATCTGAGATTACACCCCGACGTGCCGGAAGTGCGACTTGCATTTTATACTGACTGGAGGCTTGTTCGGAAAATTCGTCGTGATTGAGTACCTGTACTTTAAATAATTTAAAGACAACCGCAGAAAAACCAAGTAAGAATATCGCAAGCACAAGATAGAGACGTCCATTGGTCGTCATCGGATCTTTCACTTGTGGTGCAGCCATAAAGCGTTCTATCAAACGCTGATGCCAAACGGTTTTTTTGTGTGGTTGGTCTGAAGCAGGGATAAATCCGGGAGTGGCAGGGTTTTCAGAAAAAGACGAATAGCCACCGTCGCCGCGAGTATAGGGGCGAGAAGATGGTTGGTCGATATGGGGCTTATCGTATGAGCGCACGGGGCTCGCGTTATTGAGATGGTATAATGATTTCGTTCACACCGTCGGATTCAATCATCCCAAACTTTGATTTAGCAATTTGTCGTATCCTATCCGGAGCCGAGAGTTGCATCTCTTGTGCCTTCAGCTTAATGATGCGCTGTTTTGATTGCTCAATCGTCTGCGCAAGCTGTGTCTTCTCGTAATTCAAACGATTGACCTGAAGCGTATTCCAGATAATAAGTACGGCACATCCGGTGACGATAGCGGCGAAGACAATAACATACAGCGTCGGGATTCTTCCGACGACTTTGTCAATAGTCTCAGTATTTTTTTTCTTTGGTGCTATAGCAGGGCTTGGTTGCTCTGCAAAAGGGATATTGGTCTGAGTTTGCCGTGCTGATGCAACAGAACCGCCCAAAACCCTTCGGTCGGCGGCAGATTTAATGCGCGGAGTATATGCGAACTCAGTCATGACTATAATCTCTCGGCGATCCGAAGTTTTGCGCTTCGGGCTCGCAAATTCTTTACTAATTCATCCATCGAAGCCGAAACGGGTTTCGGTGTAATAAGCTTCAGTCGGGCTTTTGCATAATCAATGTTTTGCTTCAATGATATTGCAGAGCCTTCATCGGCTTTGGGTTTTGCTTCGCGAACGAACAACTCTTTGACGATACGATCTTCAAGTGAGTGATAACTCACAACGACGATTCTCCCGCCGGGTTTGACGATCTCGATTGCCTGGTCAAGTGAGCTTCGCAACTGTGCAAGTTCATCATTGACTTCAATACGAATTGCCTGAAAAATTCTTGACAATGTCGAGTTCTTTTTGTCCTCACGAATGCCCTCACCGACGATTGCGGCAAGTTGTGTCGTGGTCGTGATCGCCTCGGCAGTTCTGCGCTGAGTGATGCGGCGGGCAATACGTTTTGCCTGCGGCTCCTCACCGTAATCTCGAAAAATCTTTACCAGATCGCGCTCGTCATAGTTTGCAATAACTTCTTTTGCCGTGAGTGTCAAACGTTTGTCAAGTCGCATATCAAGCTCGCTCTCAAAGCGATAACTCAGCCCAATGCTTGTTGTATCAAGCTGACGACTTGAAACGCCAAGATCATAGACAATTCCATCAATAGCCCAGACATTCTGATTTGCAAGGGCAATACGTACACTCGCAAAATTTTCAGTAATGATCGTGAGCCGATCAGCAAAATCCTTTAATCGTTCGGTTGCAAAGAGTATTGCTGCAGGATCGGTATCAAATGCAAACAGCTTGCTTGTTCCGGGACGTTTGAGGATGCGCTCGGCATAGCCTCCGCCGCCAAGCGTAGCATCGACGTAGATACCATCAGAGTCAGTTATTAACCCGGAGATAGCCTCGTCTGCAAGTACCGGAATATGATAATCAGCTTCGTTCACCAGATTGTTTGCGTAGATTCTTTAATGTTTTCAATGAGCCTACTATCAATGAGCCTGCTACCCACACGAGCGGCGATGTATCTGTCTTAGGCTTCTTGTCCTCGCAAGCCTAAGACAGATTCAGCGACGGTCTCATAACTCTTTTTCATAGAATCCATATAGCGCTTAAAGTTTGCCGGATCCCAAAGTTCAACATGGTCTAAGACGCCGATGATGTAGACTTCTTTTTTGATTTCGGCAAATTCGAGAAGGGTCTGTGGTATAAGCAAACGATACTGGCTATCGAGGACTAATTCTTCACTATATTGAAGGAGCATCCTCATTGAGAAACGGTCTTGTTCGCTCATTTGATTGAGCGCTTTAATGTTTCCTTCAAGTCGTTGCCATTCATCTAACGGATAGCCGTAGAGACACTTCTCTAAGCCCCGCGTGACCACAAAGGTCGAACGCGCTTCGCTCGAGATATTTCGGCGCATCTTCGAAGGAATACTTACCCTACCCTTCGCGTCAACCGAATAGATATCACTGCCTTTAAACGATGACATTCATCACTACTCCTGCTGATGTTCCGAGGGGGGTGGAAATTAATAAAAGCAGGAGTGGGAACACTCAACAAGCCGTGCATAGAGTATCTTTGCCCCCTCACTCTAAGCCACTTCTTACCTATTAAATAGCGAGCATCCCCACTTTCTCCCACTTTATAGTACAAATATAACACATTTTTTCACAAATGCAAGCATTTTATCAAAAATAGTTAATTTTTTTTTCTCAAGCATGGTTTTTAGAGTAAAGTTATTACCTATCTATTGTATTTATTCTCTCTCTACCCCCATATTTCGCCATTATCAGAGCGGAATTTGGTTAGTGAGTTAAAATCGAAAATTCTTCGCTTAGTACCGAAGAAGGAAGAAGGGTTGCTAATTTTGGGTTAACTCGCATTTTTTAGTAAAATGTTGGGTAGTGTCCTAATTTGATCTTTTATGTTTTGTTAGTTAGACATAAAGTATATAATCCTAAACTAATAGGAACCGACTTATAGGTGCCCATGTGTTAGTGCCGATTATCATGTAACAAAACCCTGTTTTTTTAGTTATTACGAGTATGTATCGTTGCAAAGCTTATCTATATTTGCGTATGTTGTGCTTCACTAATTCTATTTTCTTATGCCCAGCGATATTAATAAAACCAACGCCTTAGTTGCCTATGTCGCTAAAAATCATGGCACGGCAACAATTACGAGCCTAATCAAATTGGCTTACCTCATTGACTATGTGAGCATGAAAAAGAGAGGTTGCCAAATCAGCTCTTTCAATTATTGCAGATGGCACTTTGGACCCTTTGATCAATCTATATACGAAGTTAGAGATGCACTCCTTGCGTCTAATCTATTAGAGAGCAAAGTTGAATACAATACTTTCGCCGAGTATCAGGTATATTCTTGCGATACGGATGTTGATATGTCTATCTTTTCCGAAGAAGAAATGGCTATTATTGATGGGCTTCTCCTTCAAACAAAGGGATACGGACCGAAGATGCTCACTGATGTAGCTTATACCACTCCACCAATGGTTAAAATAGGTGCAAAGATAGACAACAAAGAGGGCATTGGAACAACGCTTGATCTGAACATTTAAAATGCTTACGCTGCCCGATAGCGTATACTTGGATAGAATCAAGCCTCGCGAAACCTTTTGCGATGAAAAATCAGTGGAAGTCCTACCAAGCGGAGAAGTCCTTCAAAAGCGAAAGTATAAAGTTTCGCTTGATTATCAAATTTATGATCTCGGGTCATATCCTTTTTATGTATTGACCTCTAAACCCCATTACTCGGTTAGATCAAGGGTTGAATTAAGCGAAGCGGACTTTCAAAATATTGATAGTCCATATCTCCAAGAGTGGCCATCTTACGCGTGTCCCTTTCATTGTGAGGTGATTTCTAAGAGTGACCTACTGGAAAAATTTAAAGATGGTGATAATAAATTCTTATTTGTGGCCACGTTAAATGAAGAAAAGTATGAAAAAATAAAAGCCAACGCAAATCAAGTTCTTTCTGCATCTAAGAGTATGGAAAAAAAGCTTAAAATACTATCAATTGTACACGGACCAACTGTTGCCGAAGAGATACTAAAAAATTTGCTAAGTTGAAGATTTGCATTCTCTCCAACTTAGCCCGAATTTTTTACTTAACACGTCCCGCACTCCCGGTAAAGGTCATTCCAAGTCCAAATGTAGCGCGATACATTAGCCGCCATTGCCGGAGTGCAACGAATTG
>JANYDV010000017.1 GCA_025363505.1 Bacteroidota bacterium | reverse complement strand
CATTGGTCGTAAGCGACATTACATCGCCAAAGCTAACACCTGCTCCTCCGGATTCTGTACCGAGTGATGAAGCCTGCATATCGGCTGCTGCTTCTGAGTCATACTCTTGAGTAGCTTGTGGTTCAACCGAATTATCTTTGCAACCCACGACCAGCATTGAAGTGATCGAAAGTGTTGCGGCTAAAATGAAAGCCGTTAAAAAGGCTTTGCTGAATTTATTTGTCATTGTTATCTCCTTCAGTGAATAGTTAATGAAACTTTGATCAATAGAGCCACTACCGACGAGAAGGTTTAATCAGCGACGATGAATTCCAATTCATAATAAAAAACGGGCTATAAAAGCCCGTTTTAACAAATATACCTATAATTATTAGTCTCTGAGTCGTGGGTCAAGTGCATCACGAAGACCGTCACCAACGAGATTGTAGCATAAAACCGATAGGAAGATCATCAATCCCGGAAATACTGCTAACCACCATGCAGAGACATTGCCGCGAGCATCAGCAAGCACGCTACCCCACGTGACAATAGTCGGTGGTACTCCGAAACCAAGAAATGAGAGACCGGCTTCAGTCAAAATAGCCGAGGCGATGCCAAATGCAATTGATACCAACAACGGGGCAAGCGCATTAGGCAAGACTTGACGGAAAATAATGCGAGTATTTGAAAATCCGACTGCGGTCGCAGCGGCGACATACTCCATATTTCGGATTCGCAAAAATTCGCCGCGAGTAAAACGAGCAAGTGATGGCCAACTCGTCAGACCGATCAATATCATCACCAACCAGATCGAACCGGCTTGGAACATTGCTACAACGGTGATAATCAAAAAGAATGTCGGAAACGTAATCACCAATTCGATTAAACGTGAGATCGCTACATCAACCCAACCGCCATAGTATCCTGCAAGTGAGCCAAGTAACACACCCAGCAAAATAGCGATTGACATCGAAAGGAAACCAATGGTCAAGGCAATTCGCGACCCATGGATGATGCCTGCCAAGACATCTCTGCCGATCGCATCAGTACCAAGCAAATGGTCGCCGCCAGGTGGCGCGGTGTTATGTTCAAGATCTTGATTCGATGAGCGGTAACGAATAGGCGTCCAGACAGTGTTACTTAATTTACCTTGCTCATCAAGTTGTTTCCAATCAGCATTGACTAACTCCGCATTCCAACGATCAAACCCGAGCCCGACGATATAATCCTTGACAACCGGAAAGTACAACGTGCCATCATGCTTTGACATGATTGGTTTATCATTGGCAAGGAAATCAGCAAAGATAGCAATCGTAAATAAAAAGAACACGACATACAGTGCCGCCAGCGACACTTTGTTCTTTTTAAATTGATGCTGTACCAAACTCCAATAGGATTGATTAACAGCCTTACGCGATTTCTCGCGAGCTTGTTCTTCTTTGGAAACCGGCAGGATAACTTTTTCTTCAGCCATACAATAATAAAATTTTCGTTAGCTGCTCTTGCGTGAAAATGCAATTCGTGGGTCAACGACAGAGTACAGTAAATCTGCCAACAGTAAGCCAACCAATGTTAACACAGCCGACAACGTAAACTCAGCCATAATAACAGGATAGTCTCGTGCGGTTAATGCTTGGAATGCTAACTGCCCCACGCCGGGAATAGTAAAGATCGTTTCGATTACTACTGAACCACCAATAAGTGATGGCAAGATATAAGCGATGATCGTAATAATCGGAATGAGTGAATTGCGGAGTGCATGTTTATACACGACCACTTTTTCCGACAATCCTTTTGCACGAGCAGTGCGGATAAAATCCTGACGGATCACTTCAAGCATCGAACCACGCATTTGTCTTGACAGATATGCAAAGCTCGCGTATGTTGAGATAGTGATCGGTAGGATCATGTGCCACAAAAAGTCGAGTGTTCGTGCCATCCAAGGGTCTTCGGGCGAGATGTTCATTGATTGAACACCTGAGTTCGGAAACCACGCCAAGAAATCCCCACCACCGAAGAAAATAATTGCCATAGTCCCTATCCAAAAACCGGGCAATGAATAAAGAATATACAAGGTGACGGTACTGATACGATCAGCTTTTGAGTTTTGGTGCGTTGCCGAGAATATCCCTAAGGGAATTGCAATCAAATACGCCAGCACAATAGAAATAATTGCCAAGAATGTCGTAATTGGCACACGCTCCCAAATCTTGTCCAACACCGGGCGGTTATCTTGGAATGATTTACCAAAGTTGAGATGGAAAAGGTCGATCACCCACACTGAGTATTGGTTGTCGTTGCCGTTCCATTTGAAGGTTAATCTATCACCGAGCGGCAATAGTTTTCCATCTTTGTCTTTTTGGTCTGTAAAGACGGTCCAAAACCATACGGGCATATCAAGATGCCACTGTGCTCGGATCTGCTTGATCATCTCTTCATTGAGCTGCTGGTTGCCGCGCATATTGCCTTCGCCGCCGACACCGGCTTTGAGTTCGGCTGGGTCGCCGGGGGCAAGTCGCGAAATAGCAAATGAGATAACCGTTATTAAAAATAACGTCGGTATGAAGAGTAGTATGCGTCGAAGAACGTATTGGAACATTCGTTTTGTCGTTTATTCTTTAAGACTCTGGTGAGCCGAACACAAAACACGAACACAAATTTAGTAATAAAACAAGCCGCTTGCGCCAATTCCGAAGAATTGATGCTTATAACCCATCGGCTAATGTCTCGTTTCTTCCGGGACCTAATGAGATAATCCCGAGCGAAACACCGATCTCTTTTTCTATTGCCAACAGATATTTCTTTGCAGTTTCTGGCAATGCTTGTCGTGATGTAATACCATCAAAATCGTTCTTTCCCCACCCTGCGAATGACTCGTAGATGGGTCGAATGTTCGCAAGCGCTCTGAGATCAGTCGTAAAATGTTCGAGGCGTTTGCCATCGGTTGTCCGCTCATAATGAGTACAGAGTTTAATCTCGTCCATTCCCGAAAGAACATCAAGCTTTGTTAAGGCGATGGAGTTGATACCATTGAGCATTGAAGTATAGCGAACCGAAACAGCATCGAGCCAGCCGCAACGCCGAGGGCGTCCGGTTGTCGCACCAAACTCATGACCTACGCTACGAAGTAATTCGCCTGTCTCATCAAGAAGCTCTGTGGGAAATGGTCCGTTGCCGACACGTGTCGAATAAGCCTTGACTACACCAATCACATTATCAATTGATGTCGGCGGTATCCCTAACCCTGTGCAAGCACCACCTGCTGTCGGGTTGCTTGAGGTGACGTAGGGATAAGTACCAAAGTCAATATCGAGCAAAGCCGCCTGTGCACCTTCGGCAAGTATTCGCTTGCCTTGTTTGATTGCAGTATTAAGCATCAAGGCAGTATCAGTCACATACGGGTCAATCTCAGAATCAAATGCTTGATACTCTGCAACAATTTTTTCTACATCACAGAGATCTTTCGAGTCATAAAAACTCGAAAGCAACTCATTCTTTTCAGTAATGTTCTGGCGGAGCTTTTCGGTAAGCGAAGGGCGATCGAGAAGATCGACGATACGAATGCCTTTACGTGCAAATTTATCTTCGTATGCGGGTCCAATCCCACGACCGGTTGTGCCGACAGCTTTGGAGCTGTCAATTTTTCCCAATTTTGCTTCCATCGCCTTATCTATCAACTTGTGATAGGGCATAATCAAATGAGCATTATAGGAAATAAAAAGACGATTCTTCACGGTAACGCCCGCGGCTTCGAGCATTGCGATCTCTTCGCGAAGGGCAACCGGATCAATCACGACACCATTACCGATCACACATAACACTTCAGGTTGAAAGATACCGCTTGGAATAAGATGGAGCACAAATTCTTTTCCATCAGGAAGTTTGATGGTGTGCCCGGCGTTTGCACCGCCTTGATACCGTGCTACATAATCGGATTTGGCGGCAAGTCGATCTACGATCTTGCCTTTTCCTTCATCGCCCCATTGGGAGCCAAGCACGATTGTTACAGGCATAGCCCGTTATGATTTTGATGAGTAAATCCAGTGTAAAAAGCTCTATCGCTTGAGACCGAGTACTTCGGAAAGCTTCGTAAGCTCAAGCAGATGAGTAAATTGTATATTCGGCTCCTCGATCGCCAGTGTCGCTCCCACAGTCTGTGCCGCTTCACGAGCACCGAGCAACATCCCGAGACCGGAGCTATCAACGAAGCCGACAGCAGCCATATTGATCACGACAGACTTGACACCACCGGCAGTAGTGATCTCATCACGAAGGAGCTTTGCGAAACGCATCGCTTCTGCACCACCGGTCAGATCGCCTTTTAAGCCGACCTTCAGCAGTTCACCTTCTTTTGTGATCGTTGATGTCATAACAGTTCTTTGATTTATGCAGCAGAAGCCATTTGCTTTGATTTCTGGCGAACACCTGCCGTCGGTGTCAACTCAGGCTTCATTTCCTTGTTGCGATGAATGTAATCATACGCAATAGCCGAAGCAACAAAGATCGAAGAATATGTGCCGGTGATTACACCGATAAGCATTGTAAATGCAAATCCGCGAAGCACTTCACCGCCCCAAACAAATAATACAAGCAATGTCAAGAACACTGTACCCGAAGTGATAATCGTTCTCGGAAGGGTTTCGTTGATAGCGCGGTTCATCAACGTCTTCAAATCAACGCCTTTATATTTGCGCTGATCTTCTCGGATACGATCAAAGATAATAACAGTATCGTTAACCGAGAAACCAACAATCGTTAGAAATGCTGCGAGCAACGTCGAGTTGAGTTCGAGATTCAACCAAGGCACAAAACCATTGAAGATCACTGCAAAAGCAAAAGCGACCAGTACGTCATGAACGATTGCAATAACTGCACCAAGACCATAGACAAACTTGAATCGGAATGCAAGATAGATCAAGATCACCAAACAGGTAAGCAACACTGCAAGCAATGCTTTTTGCTTTAACTCGGCTCCGATCTTTGCACCAATATGCGTATTTTGTAATAACACAGATTTGTTATTGGCAATACCTTTTTCAAGAGCATTTTGCACGTCTTTGGTCGTTTGTGCGCCTGCACCTGCTCCGGCTGCACCTTCACGAACACGAATCAGCACACCCGACTCGTCTGTTCCATAATACTTTACTTCAGCACCACGGAAACCGCCACCGTCAAGAGCACTGCGGATCTGTTCGATCTGCACAGTTTTCTGAAATTTTAATTGAATTTCAGTGCCGCCGGCGAAATCAATTCCGTACTCCGGTCCTTTGACAAGTGCCCAGACGATACCGGCTAAGGTAACAAACGTCGAAACAAAATACCAAGTACGTCGCTTGCCGATAAAATCAATATTTGTTTGTTTGAAGAATCTCATATCGTAAACTTTTTGCTTAGTGGTGGATTAACCAAATTTGATTGAACTCGGAGCACGTTCCAAAAGAATATCGAAGATCACACGAGTAATCACGATCGCTGTGAACAGTGATGCGCCAATACCGACCATCAATGTGACGCCGAAGCCCTGAACGGTACCGGTACCCATCGAGTACAAGATCACGCCCGAAAAGAATGCTGTCAAGTGACCATCAAAGATCGGAGCGAATGCACGCTTATAGCCGTCATCAATTGCAAGTTTGAGCGATTTCCCGCTTGCAAGTTCTTCTCTGATACGCTCGTAGATCAGCACGTTCGCATCAACAGCGATACCAACGGTTAGCACAATACCTGCCATACCCGGAAGTGTTAATGTTGCTTTGAACGCAGCGAGCACCGCAAGGGTAAACAGCAAGTTAATCATCACAGCAAAGTCGGCAACAAAGCCACCGGTCATATAATACATTGCCATAAAGATGATAACCGCAAGGAAACCAAAGAAAATAGATTCTGTACCTCTGGTAATAGAATCAGAACCGAGCGAAGGTCCGACGACTTGCTCTTGGATGATCTTGACCGGAGCAGGAAGTGCACCGGCTTTGAGCACGATCTTCATCAAGTTTGCTTCAGCCATATCGCGCGAACCGGTGATTTCTGAATTACCGCCTTCGATCTTGCCATTGACTTTCGGTGCAGAGTATACAACATTATCAAGAACAATAGCGACTTGCTTGTCAATGTTCGATTCAGTAATACGAGCCCACATACGAGCACCATCGTCATCCATTTTCATAGTAACTTTGGGTTGCCCATCGCGAAGTTCAGCTCCGGCATCAATGATATACTTGCCGGTCAATTCTGCTTGGCCATTCAAGAAATATAATTCATAGAAGCTCTCGCCTTTTTCTGTTTTGTTCGGGCGGCTGAAGGCAAAAGTCATTTCACCTTCATATAAAGGCTTCACATCGTTACGTGCAAGAAGATCCATGACCGAACGTCGGTCAGTTTCGGAAACATATATCTGTCCGGACTTTGTCTGACCTTTACCGAGGATTGCAGTAAACGGATGTTCTTTCGAGAATTTCGCTGCAGCTTGGTCTTTTGAAAGACCTGCATATTCGAGACTATCCGCAAGACGAGATGAATCTTCGGCGGACATCTTTTTATTGTCAGCCATCATACTGTCTTTTCTGGTACTATCGGTTTTCGTAGCTTTTGCGACAGTTTTTTCTTTCTTCACTACCGGCGCTGCGGCGACTTCTTTATTGAGTGAGTCACTAATAGCTTTATGAGCAGTATCTTTTGTCGCAGGCATTGTGCCGGCTAGATATTTATCGAGACGGTCGATAACTCGACGAACGATCTTCGGATCTTTCATCAAGCGGAATTCCAGCTGTGCCGTACCTTCAAGCAATTGACGAACCTGAGACGGATCGGCAGCACCCGGTACTTCAATAATGATGCGTCGAGAACCGAACTTCTGGATGGTTGGCTCGGTCAAACCGAATTGATCAATACGATTACGAATGATTTCGATCGCACGATCAACTGCTTCGTCCGACCCTTTGCTCAGCGATGCCTCGATCTCCTTTTCTTCCCCGGTACGGACATCGTTCAAGAGGAAATAATTTGCGAGTGCCTTCCCTTTGGGTACAGCTAGTTCACGAAATTTTCTGTTAAAGATGCTGACAACAGGCTCTTCGCTTGTTTCTTCTTCGGCATGCGTCGCGGCAATGACGGAAGTGAAAATTTCATCCTTATTGGTTGCCTGCTCCTCAATAAACTTGAGCACATCGACTTCCATAGTGATATAGATACCACCGCGAAGATCTAACCCAAGCTTGATCGAGCTTTTGTTAGCGTCTTTGATGGCTTCATCATGTTCGGAGATGAATTTTGCTCGTTTGGCGGAGTCAGCCGGACCGAACGAATCAAGAGTTGATTTATAACCTTGCGACTGCCAAGTCGGGTACAAGCCCCAAAGCGACCCGGCGATGCACAGGACGATGATTATGATTAAGGTGCGGTTTTTTTTCACAATGTAGAACGATGTTTCTTTTTATAAGCCGATAAGAAACACTAAAATAGTGAAAGGCACTCCCACAGAATACGGAAAAATGCAACTCTCGTAAAATAAACATCAGTGGCTTTAAACCGACCACTCGGAATTGACTCTTTAAAAATGAAAACCCTGTTCCGGAGAAGCAGGGCTTTCATTAGTTTGCCTTATTAACAGCCGTTCAGTAAAAACTGATACGGCACCTTTGTGAGTGGTGAGAAAGAATCTATAAAATTGTTTGAGTGATTGTCGTCATTGGTCTCTACCGGCGATGATTTCTTATCCTTTTCCGTGATGAAGCGGAATATTAAAACAAGCGTGGCAACAGGTCTAATATCTTAATTATACTGCAAATCAACTAATTTTGTTACCGTGGCTCTAACTATACATACATTCTGATTACAAATATAAGCTAATTCTCTTTCAATTCCAAATTTTTTGAGCGTTTTTTTTATGTTTTTTTTTGAAGTTCCTATAACTGATTGAAATAAGAGGAGTTAAACTTATATAATTATTTGTACAGTTGGAGATCACTTTGGCGGTGGGAATAGCATAGTAGCCAATCACTTATGCCTCCCAAGAGGTTAATTTGTCGGGGCGACACGATTCGAACGTGCGACCCCCTGGTCCCAAACCAGGTGCGCTACCAGCTGCGCCACGCCCCGAGATAAATTTTCAAACATTCCCTTGTCGGCACTGCTTTGTAGTCCGTTCTGTTGCTTTGGACTGCGAAGTTGCCTACTTGAGAGTGCGCGAAAAACAGTATCCGAACTGTTATCGTTCGCAATTGAGTTAATTTGTGCTTATTAATTCTGTTTATTTCTATGAAACAACTCTTATCCGTTCTACCTACTCTTATCATTTGTGTTTTATTGGCTTCTTGTTCAAGCAAAGAAAACCCGACGAATACCACTATCCCAGATGTCACAAACCTGAAAGCCTTTAAAGTGACCAATCCCGGGGATCTACCGAGTGTCAATACGGCTACAGTCGAATCTATTTGGCAAAATGCTACATCACTAACATTCACCGCTTCAAAGATTGGAGCAAATTTCAGTGGTAGCGATCGTACGTTCACGGTTGATGTAAAGTCTATTGTTTCTGACAATGATATATATTTCCTCGTGCAATATGATGATCCCACCGAAGATTATCTCCGCACTCCACTTGCTTTTCTCGGTGGAGACCCTACCGACCCCACCCGCTGGACAAAATTAAATGCTTATGATGATGGGGTGAGTATGATTTTTGAAATGACCCCGGGTACAAGCGGGGCGATGACATTTGCTGCAAATGGATGTGCGATGCTTTGCCATACAAGTGCCACTGCTGTGGCTAATGCCGGAATGTACTCCGAAGATACAGGCAAGTACGATTTATGGTATTGGCATTCCGGCAAGTCAAACGGTTCGGGGGTTGCTGATGATGATGCGGTACTCGGAGTGCCGAATTTTGGCATCTTAACAGATGATAACAATGCAGAGAATTATCAGAATAATATTCTCGACGGTCCTACTTCAGGTTACACACCCTACAAAATCGCGGGGGGTAATAATAGAAATCTCAGTAAATCAGATTTTATAGCAAGTGAAACCGCAGTCATTTTTGCAAACAACAGTACCATCAATCCCGCAACCGGCGCAGCTTGGAAATCGGGAGATCGTGTGCCGGGCTATACAATTGCAAATCCTACTCCGACCTCAAGTGATTTCTTTGATGTTCAATCAAAAGGATATTGGGCAAACGGAAAATGGACAGTGAAATTTCATCGCAAGCTCATTACCAATAATTCCGGTTCCGATCTAGTACTTGTATCAGCACACCAATATCTTTTCTCGCTGGCTATACACGACAACAATTCTCCGAACAACCACTACGGAGCATCTCAGAAAGCATTTAAGTTGATTATACCTTAATATAGGGACAAACTTGGCTGTTGCATCTCAGCAATCGAATACAATGTAGTTTTTTCAGACGGTTTACAACGGGATATTACCGTGCTTCTTCCAAGGATTGGTATCAACTTTGGTTGAAAGGGTCTGCAATGCTCTGATGAGTCGGATACGTGTTTCGGCGGGCTCAATCACATCATCAATGTACCCTCGCTCGGCGGCTGCGAAGGGTGTGGCAAACTTGCTTTTATAGCTTTCTATCAATGCTTCTTCGCGTTTGATTGGGTCGCCATCTTCTGATATTTCTTTCTTAAAGATAATCTCAACAGCACCTTTTGCGCCCATAACAGCGATCTCAGCTGAGGGCCAGGCATAATTAAAATCTCCGCGAATGTGCTTCGAGTTCATTACATCATACGCTCCGCCGTATGCTTTGCGTGTGATCACCGTCACTTTCGGCACGGTTGCTTCGGCAAAGGCATAGAGCAATTTTGCCCCATGTCGAATAATACCACGCCACTCTTGATCTGTTCCCGGCAAAAAACCCGGAACATCTTCAAAAACAACTAACGGTACATTGAATGCATCACAAAACCGCACAAAGCGCGCGGCTTTCACACTCGCATCAATATCAAGCACCCCTGCAAGCGACATCGGTTGATTAGCGACGATACCAATCGGTTTGCCATTCAATCGGGCAAAGCCAACGATAATATTAGGAGCGAAGTCTTTGTGTACCTCTAAAAAACTTTCTGCATCAGCAATTTCTTCAATAACCAACTTCATATCATACGGCTGATTTGCATTTTCAGGAATGATGGAAGAAAGTTTTTCACACAATCTATCTGCCGAATCAGTTGAAGCAATTGCCGGAGGTTTTTCTTTATTATTTTGTGGCAAATACGAAAGTAACATTCTAATACCTTCGATACACTCTAATTCGTTGGCTGAGGCAAAATGTGCAACGCCTGATTTCGAGGCATGAGTATCGGCGCCACCGAGTTCTTCGCTGGTAATCTCTTCGTGCGTCACCGTCTTAACGACGTTCGGACCTGTGACAAACATATAACTGGTACCTTCAACCATCCAGACAAAATCGGTGATCGCCGGTGAATAGACTGCCCCGCCTGCACACGGACCGAGTATTGCAGAGATCTGCGGTATCACCCCGGATGCTAATGTATTGAGTAAAAAAATATCCGCGTACCCGCCAAGGGAAACTACGCCTTCTTGAATTCGAGCACCTCCGGAGTCATTTAAGCCAATAAGCGGTGCGCCCACCTTCATTGCCATCTCCATTACTTTTACGATCTTCTCGGCGTGCGCTTCGGAAAGTGAACCTCCAAAGACTGTAAAGTCCTGACTGAAAACAAATACTAATCTCCCGTTTACCTTTCCCGAACCTGTCACGACCCCATCACCAAGCGGACGATTCTTCTCAAGCCCGAACTCGCTTGAGCGATGACGAACGAACATATCGAATTCTTCGAATGTGCCTTCATCAACCAACAAGGTAACCCGTTCACGAGCGGTGAGTTTACCTTTGCGATGTTGGTCTTCGATTCGTTTTTCGCCGCCACCAAGTAATGCTTCGGCGCGAAGCTGTGAAAGAAGTTCGTAGTTCTGTTGCACTGAGACGAATGATGAGAATTAAAACTTTACCTTAAACGATCCATTGGAAATAGTTTTATTTCCTCCGCCGGAAGTACTCGTGACTGTGCCACTAAATGTGCCTTCCATTATTTGGTTTACTCCGTCAGAAGTCAAACTGCTGACAGTGATCGTGCCCGAACCTTGCCCTTTCTTGGCATCAAAGTTCGTACAAACACCACTTGATTGCTGTACACAATAATCAATCAAAGCCACATTGTCATTTTGCACTGTGATGGTATAGGGCGCAGTTGATTGCTTGGGAATGAATAGCGTTATCACTAAGCTATCATCAC
The DNA here is from genome assembly GCA_025363505.1 of Bacteroidota bacterium. Lineage (GTDB taxonomy): Bacteria > Bacteroidota > Ignavibacteria > Palsa-1295 > Palsa-1295 > JAFDZW01. The sequence goes on along the minus strand of JANYDV010000017.1, from coordinate 1,336 downwards.
CGCTTGTGCCTTTGTATCGTGCTTTAACACTAAAATACCCACTGCCACTTGTGCCGGTTTCGACACCTTGCACGTCAAAGCTACCAAAGTCAGAAATCGTAGCGCGAACTTCGTTATTGACCAACGGCAAAAACGGTTCGGTAGCTATATTACACCCGATAATAAACAACGGTGTCAATAATGTCAATGTGAAAAAAAGTACAGTATATTTTCTCATAAGTTGATACGATAATAAAATTGCTATAGAATTATTCCGCCGCCGACAACATCGTCACCTTCATACATTACGACTGATTGTCCCGGAGTAACGGCGCGTCTCGGTGTCTCAAACACCAGGTGCATACCGCCGTCAACGGTCGGATATGCCATCGCCTCTGCTCCTTCATCTTTATATCTGATCTTTGCTTTCACGCGAAGACCACCAGTCGGAAGCTCGGCGTACTTAATCATATTAAGCGAATGAGCAGTGAGTTCGTTCGTTAATAGTTCTTCATCATCTCCAAGAGTGACGACGTTGTTTAGTACATCCAAACCGGTTACATACAACGGCTCAGGATGCGAAGGAATACTCAAGCCTAACCCTTTTCGTTGTCCTATGGTATAGAATGGTACACCATCATGCTCGCCGACAATCTCATTATGCAATACAAAAGTACCTTTTGGCGCAAGAGTGTCAATATCTTTAACATTATCGCGCAAAAAACGGCGATAGTTATTATCACTTACAAAACAGATTTCGTAGCTCTCGCGTTTGCCGGCAACAGGAAGATTGTGTTCGTGTGCTAATGCACGAACTTCTTTTTTGGTCAAACCTGATAACGGGAAAATGGTCCGTCGAAAATCTTCATTACGAACTGCCCAGAGTGCATACGACTGATCTTTCTCGCTATCGGTCGATCTGGAAATAACCATTCTTCCATTTTCATCCCGCAAATGAACATAATGTCCTGTCGAGATCATATCACAACCTAGCGCATCGGCTTTGCGAAGCATTGCCGCCCATTTTATTTCGCGATTACATTTTACGCATGGGTTTGGCGTTTTGCCTTCGAGATAAGTCTCTTTGAAATAATCAATAATCTGCGAACCAAATTCTTCGGTGAGATCAGTTACATAATGCGGAATACCAAGCATCATTGCAACCCTTCGGGCATCATTTATTCCATCAAGCGAGCAACATGATGTATCATTTGCCGGATTACTTCCGGAAACGTCATCATAGTTATAGGTCTTAATTGTCATCCCGATCACTTCATGCCCCTGTTGTTTCAGAAGCAATGCCGCCGTGAGTGCACCCCACCGTGTGATATCTTGTTGTGCGGCAGAACTAATGAAT
>JANYDV010000277.1 GCA_025363505.1 Bacteroidota bacterium | reverse complement strand
GTTCGATATGGGCATCGGCAACTTCGCTACTTGCAAGATTGATAGATCGCAATGGTCGCATCAATGTCGAAATCGGCTTCATTGATGCTCGAACGATGATCGGCATACCGTTAGACATACCGCCTTCGAGCCCGCCGGCATGATTAGTAGAGTGAGAAATTGTTTTGCCGTCAATAATAATCTCGTCGTGAGACTCTGAGCCAAATTGAAATGCTAGCTCTTTGCCGTCACCAAATTCTACTGCTTTTACTGCTTGAATACTCATCACCGCTTGTGCAATCTGAGCATCAAGTTTCCTGTCCCATTGTACATAACTTCCGATACCGACCGGAAGTCCGTAAAACTCTGCTTGAACTAACCCACCAAGCGTATCACCATTTTTTTTTGCAAGGTCGATAAGTTCACTCGCCTTTTTAGTTGCCTCTAGATCAGACATACGAACATTAGAATTATGTACTAATTCTTTTCGAATCTGAGGATCAGGAATATGTTGTGCCACAACTGTGCCAATCGAACAAACAAATGACATCGAAGTGATTCCTACATCACCTAATACTTTGGAACACACTGCTCCCAAAGCAACACGCATCGCCGTTTCTCTGGCGCTGGCACGTTCGAGTACGTTACGAATATCATCTTGATGATCATATTTTATAGCACCTGAGAGATCAGCATGACCCGGACGCGGAATAACAACACTTTGAATTTCTTGATCTGTCGGAAGCACCGAAAGTGTTGATGCCCAATTTGCGGAATCTTTATTTTCAATTCGTATAGAAATCGGAGCACCGGTTGTGACGCCGAACCGAACTCCACTTGTAATTTCTGCACAATCAGCTTCTATTACTTGTCGCCGCGACCGTCCGTACCCTTGTTGACGCAAAGATAATACAGGGTCTATATCTCGGGAAGCAATCAATGATACTCCGGCAGGAATACCGTCAATAATTCCGACGAGTGATTTTCCGTGTGACTCTCCGGCAGTGAGAATTTTTAATTGAGGCATATTAACTCTGGCTTTGGGGTAAGAGCTCATACATATTTTGATATTCCTGATTACTCAACGGTGATGTCGTTGGGCATAAACCTGTCAGCCAAAATACTTGGGAAAGTGCTGCTTGTTCGATCAGCATCCCTAAACCACCGACCGTTTTTGCACCGAATTGTTCAGCCGATAAAAGAAATGGAGTTCGTTCGGGATTATAGACAACATCAACAGCAATGTCTGATTCATCCCATATAAATCCGGTAGTAATATTACCCGGATGATTTTGTTGTCCGACAGGTGTTGCCTGGATGATCAATCGTTTTTTTTGTTCAGGATATATATGGATAAAATCGTTAATGTGCATAGCCCGAACACTTGGTCCCGGCGATTCGGCGATGCAAAACTCGGCGAGTTCTTGTGCCGCTTTGACCGAGCGATTTACTATTGTTAATGAAAGCGGCATCGTCCATGTACAGAGTGTATAAGCAATCGCTTTTGCGACCGCGCCTGCACCGACAATCACCAAGTGATAATTACCTAAGACCAGGTGTGGGTGTGCTCGAAGTAATGCATTCAAAAAACCCTGACCATCGGTGCTCGCACATTCGATCACACGATTTTGGAAACGAATAACATTTGCCGAACTAATAGATGCAGCGCTTCCGATATGTCTGTCAGAAATATGATAGGCATTATTCTTGTAAGGATAGGTAACGTTTGCACCGATATATCCATCGCGGGATGCGGCATTTATCCAGTTCGCAAACTCATTGGCGTCCACTCTCTCGACAAGCTCATATTCGAGCGAAGCAGAGCTAAGATTATATTTAGGAGCAAGTATTGGGAACAACAGATTGTGTAGTATATGAGAAATACTATGCGAAAGCTCTTGCCCAAGAAGTGCTGCTTTGTATGCTGTCATTATTCGGTGATTGATATCATTGAAGCTGCAGGGATACTGCCCAACAATTCAAAAAATGTTGGGGAAGAAATAGAAACAACCGATGCATCAGGAATGGTTACTACCCCAGAACTCTTTAGAGCGGCAACAGCCATTGCCATCGCTATGCGATGATCATAATACGAATTGATGATTGCACCGGATGGAATAAAATCATTCGATCCGGTTATCTCCAACCCGTCGGGAAGTTCGGTCGCTCGCCCTCCGATTCGATGGAGGTTATCTATCATTGCTTTTATTCTGTCACTCTCCTTCAAGCGCAATTCGGATGCTCCTCTAATGACGCTTTTGCCTTCTGCAAATAATGCAAGAACCGCAAGAGCCGGTATTTCATCTTGAAGATTCGGAACATCTTCGGTTTCAATCACAAAGGGCTTTAAGTCTGAGACCTTAGAGCCATCTATAATCATATCTCCATATAATTCGCCATTGGCGATTGCCACATTTTCATAAAAAAGTGGCACACCACTATCAGACAGTAATTCAAAGAAACGTAAGCGTGTAGGATTTAAACCGACATTTTTTATCCTAAGATTTGTTTTTGTAATTACTGATGCCACAACAAAAAATGCCGCCGAAGATACATCACCCGGAATTTGATACCAATAGGGAGATGGGATTTGGATTGATCTGTGTGCTTTCATTAATACCGAAGTAGTATTTACCTGCACATCAATTCCCATACTTATCATCATTTTCTCAGTATGGTTTCTGCTGGCTGAAGGTTCGGATATTTCGATCGCAGTATTACTACAATACGCCGCCAGTAAAATAGATGATTTCATTTGTGCCGAAGCAACAGGCAGTATCACCGAAGCCTCGTGCAATGCTTTACCTCGAATTTTTACAGGCAGCGTTCCATTGTCTGAGCACAATATATCTGCGCCGAGCTGTTGGTTTAATATCGTTGCGAGCCTTGCCATTGGGCGTTTGCTGAGGGATGCGTCGCCAATGAGTATACTCTCAAATGATTGTGATGCCAGAAGACCCATTAATAAGCGCGCGGTGGTGCCGGAATTTCCGCAATCAATCGCTTCCGAAGGTTTTTTAAATCCCTTCTTCCCTACTCCATATACAATTATTTCTTTCTCCAGCCGGTCAATCTTCACTCCAAGCTGAACGAGCGCATTAAGTGTCGTTAGTACATCACTTGATAATTTCCCAATCGTATTAATAAATATTTGAGATTCTGAAAGTGCCGCAAGAATCAGTATTCTATGGAAAATTGATTTATCTTGTGGGACAGAAATTTCACTACACGTTTCTTTCGAGTGCAAGCTACTGCCAGTTGGTGTGATGACAATCGTTGACATCGTAATAGAAAAAAGACGCCCTGCGGCGTCTTTTTATGTTTGTTATACAATCTCTTCAGAATATTCTTCGATTGGTGGGCAACTACAAATAAGTTGCCGATCACCATAGGCTCCGTTCACACGGCTTACAGGAGCCCAGAACTTGTTCTTCCGAAGTCCCTGAGCAGGATATGCCGCTTTCTCACGTGAATATGAATGCGACCAGTTATCGGCTATTACAGATTCGATCGTATGTGGCGCATGCTTCAAGACATTATCATTTCTATCTGCTTTTCCTTCGGCAATTTCTTCGATTTCTTTGCTAATGGAGATGAGAGCATCACAGAAACGATCAATCTCCGCAAGCGGCTCGCTCTCGGTCGGTTCGATCATTAACGTACCCGGCACCGGAAATGAAACCGTCGGTGCATGGAAGCCATAGTCAATCAATCGTTTGGCGATGTCTTCGACTTCTATTCCAACCGACTGTTTGAACTGCCGCATATCCACGATCATCTCGTGAGCAACGCGACCGTGTTTGCCCTGATAGAGTATCGGAAAATGTTTTTCGAGACGCGACTTAATATAATTTGCATTCAAGATCGCCACTTTAGTCGCTTCTGTTAAGCCGTCATAGCCCATCATCGCAATATATGCCCATGAGATAAGCAAGATACTTGCGCTGCCCCATGGCGCCGCAGAAACGGCATGAACACTTTGGTCATCACCGATACTAATAACCGAATGACCCGGCAAAAATGGGGTAAGATGTTTTGCAACACCGATTGGTCCCATTCCGGGACCGCCACCGCCATGCGGAATGCAAAACGTTTTATGAAGATTCAAATGGCAAACATCGGCACCAATACGTTTCGGACTCGTTAAACCGACCTGAGCATTCATATTCGCACCATCCATATAGACTTGTCCGCCATATTTATGGATCAGTTTACAAATATCAATAATTTGTTCTTCAAATACGCCATGTGTTGAAGGATAAGTGACCATCAATGCCGCAAGATTATCCTTGTGGAGTTCCACTTTTTGCTTGAGGTCTTCAAAATCGACGTTTCCATTTGCATCGGTCTTCGATACAACAACTTTCAACCCTGCCATTACCGCGCTTGCGGGATTGGTGCCGTGTGCCGAAGCCGGTATCACCACGACGTTGCGATGTCCTTCTCCTTTGGCACGTAAGTATTCTCGAATCACCAACAACCCGGCATATTCACCTTGTGCACCGGCATTTGGCTGAAGCGAAATTCCATCAAAGCCAGTAATATCACGCAATGCTTTTGAAAGTGACTTAAATACTTCCGCATAACCTTTTGCTTGATCGACCGGAGCAAACGGATGCATTCTCCCAAATTCCTGCCAAGTAACAGGTATCATCTCGGCAGTTGCATTAAGCTTCATAGTGCAAGAGCCGAGTGCAATCATTGAATGTGTAAGCGAAAGATCTTTATTCTCCAGCAATTTAATATACCGTAGCATCTCCGTTTCTGAGTGATGCGAATTAAACACCGGATGTGTTAAGTAGCTACTGCTCCGTTGCGCAAAGCTCGGAATTGCCGATAATGCTTCTTGAACAATACCATCAATATTCAAATGCTCGGCTTTCATCTCATTCGCATTTGCGAAAATTTCGGCAATAGCCCGAACATCATCAAGAGTTGTTGTCTCATCAAGTGAAATGCCGACCGCACTGCTGAAATATCGTAGGTTAATCTTCGACTTTTCTGCACGCGAGCGAATGTATTGCACCATCGTTTCAGAATGTACTTTGATCTTTATCGTATCAAAATACGATTCATTCATATTCTCAAAGTGTGCATTCTTCAAAGCTTTTGCCAAGACGACCGTCAAACTATGTATTCGTTCGGCGATGATCTTCAACCCTTCTGGTCCATGATAGACGGCATACATCGCTGTCATATTGGCGAGCAAAGCCTGAGCCGTGCAAATATTACTCGTGGCTCTATCACGTTTGATGTGTTGTTCACGAGTCTGCAATGCCATACGTAATGCACGATTTCCATTGGAGTCTATCGAGACACCGATGATTCGTCCCGGCATTTGTCTTTTAAATTGTTCCTGTGCCGCAAAGAACGCGGCATGGGGTCCGCCATACCCCAGCGGAACACCAAAACGCTGCGCCGAACCAAACACAATATCCGCACCGAGTTCACCGGGCGGAGTGACAAGCAGTAAACTCATCAAATCGCTTCCGACAGCAACAAAAGCGTGATGTTCATGTGCTTTTTTGATGAACATTGATGGATCGGAGATCGCACCATTGCCATCGGGATATTGTATAATTGTCCCAAATATTTTCTCATTCCAATTTGCCTGAAGCATTTCGACATTGCCGATTAACAACTCAATGCCTAAAGGCTCCGAACGAGTCTTAAGCACATCAATCGTCTGCGGGAAAACGGAATCTGCCACGAACAATATATTTGCATTTCGTGAAAGCAACTCTTGATTTCGAGAAGCAAACATCAGGTGCATTGCTTCAGCGGCAGCTGTTGCCTCATCGAGCAGTGAGGCGTTGGTAATCTCCATCTTCGTGAGATCCATCACTACTGTCTGGAAATTTAAGAGCGACTCCAAACGACCTTGGGCTATCTCGGCTTGATAGGGAGTGTATTGGGTGTACCAACCCGGATTTTCCATCACGTTGCGCAAAATAACCGGAGGGGTCACGCAGTCATAATATCCCATCCCAATATAGGAGCGGAATACTTTATTTTTGTTTGCAATTTTACGAATATCTTCGAGAAATTCAACTTCACTCCGAGCCGAAAGACCTGTCAGAGGTTTCGGAAGTCTGATCGAAGCAGGAATGGTTTGTTCGATAAGCTGATCAAGTGATGACACACCGATGATTTCAAGCATAAGCTGCTGCTCGTTTTCGGAAGGTCCGATATGTCTGTTGCTAAATTTGTCGAATCGAGATATTGCGTTGTTCATTGAATAATTAGGAATGAGATTGTCTTTGGAAATAGGTAAACAACAAAAAAAATGGAAAAATTTGAAATGTTATAAAGAAAACGCTCTATAGATGAATCAATTGTAGTAAGATCATTAAAAAGAGGTGTTGAAGTGAATCGAAGGAATTCACTCACCCGTAAGGGTGTTAAAATCGCCGTTTCGGAGATGTTTCTTTTGAAACGCCCAAGTGGGGGCCCTTAGCTCAGTTGGTTAGAGCGGTCGACTCATAATCGATTGGTCGCAGGTTCAAGTCCTGCAGGGCCCACTTACTGTTAGTAATGGATAACAACCCCTTTTCCCAGCCCCACGAGTATTGGATGCGCTTTGCCTTCCGCGAAGCCGAGAAAGCATACGAACTTGATGAAGTGCCAATAGGATGTGTCATCGTAAAAGACGGGGCAATAGTCGGCAGAGGTCATAACCAAACCGAACAACTGCTCGACTCAACTGCGCATGCTGAGATGATCGCAATTACTTCGGCAAACGGGACTCTCGAAAGCCGATTCCTTACCGGATGCACACTCTATGTAACGCTCGAACCCTGCCCAATGTGTGCCGGGGCAATTGTTAACTCTCGTATCGAACGTTTAGTATTTGGGGCGTATGACCCCAAAGCCGGCGCCTGTGGTACACTCTTTACCCTTACAGAAGATGACCGCCTTAACCACAGCGTTCACACTATCGGCGGAGTGCTCGATGCTGAATCAGGCGCGATCTTAAAAGAATATTTTAAGAAAAAACGTTAATAATTAGAATGGGCGTTGGAAACGGAAAAAGAATCTTCCCGTCTCTTTTATATCAGTTCTCCACATCACCCCAAGTTGTATCCCACTGCTTGCACCAATTCCAATGCCGATATTATAGATAAGCGTACTGGGTTTAATATCTCCAAAGCCCTCGAATAACCCCGCGCTCGAATCGGACAATCGGATGTAGCCGAGATCATTGTAAAGTACGAGATTAAGATTGCCGCCATCGAAGAACGAGCTGAGTTCTTCAAGACTAAAACGCAACTCCGTGTTTAAGAGCAACATTCTGTTGCCAACGAACACTTTGTTCTTGTATCCTGCCAAACTCGAAGGACCGCCCAAGAAAGACAGTTTTTGTATCGGAACATTACCTGTCGAGCTTTCCCATCTCAATCGTGTATCGATCGAAAGTGCCTTGATGATTGGATTGAAATTTCTTGCCTCAAGCATATAGCGCGCAAAACTCTTGGCTGCTCCTTCACTGTTTCCAAATTCAGCTTGGAAGAGATAGGCTCTGCCACTTTCGCTTTCAATCGAAACATCATCGCCCCAAAGATTGCTAACACTTCTGGTAATTGGAGTGACAATTTCTCGACCTGCGGTGAAAACCCAACTATTGAGTCTTCCGGTGGTTATTTGAGGATTGACAGGTAATACTTTATTACCACCCCATCTACCGATATAGACGCGTTGCGGTTGGTTGTAATAAATATCGCTGCGATACTCTAACTTAAACTCGGAATACCGGTCTGGACGGAACGCCAGATCAGCATTCCAACCATCAATCTTATAATAGTCTCTAAAATCTTCTCTTGCAAAGAAAGCATACACCGCATTTTCCAATCTTCCGGCGCGCCACGCATCATCGGTTGATGTCATATTATGATACTCGGCACCGACAGCAAGCGTCGGTATCCATTGCCATTTATCAATGAAACTGGTATCTTGTAATTTTCCCAGAGGAATTCGGTACTCTGCCCCGACAAGTGATTGCCCTTTCTTTTCCTCAAATCCATAAGCAATACCGGCTTTGATACCAAGTTCTTCGTGACGACCAATACTGATGAACATTGGCGTTCCAATACCGAGGACAAATCCGTTTACACGATTAAAATCAATAAAGGGCAGACTTTCTTTGAATGGGTTGAGGCGATCATACGGGTCTTCGGTGATAATAAACGAATGCTTTCCTTTGCCATATTTTTTGAACATTTTTCCGATACGGAGTTCATAGATCAATGAGTCGTTGGAGCTGTCTATTTCATGTTCAACCGGATCGATCCTATCGAGGAATGTACCACGTAATGAATGAAAAAAATCTCCTTTGAGAAGATCACCGACGAGTGATGTATCCCCTGTCGAAAGACTGATCGTAACACCGTCACTAATGGTCGGGCGTGTTTGAAGCTCCTGGTGCAACGATTGCGCGGTGGCAAGTGATGCAGCACTCAATATCGAGATCATAAGAAGTAAACGTATCACCATCATAGTCTCCTCTAATCGGTAGGTGTAATAAGATATTGGCAAAGTTACGACACGAATAGTCTAAAAGTTACATTACTATTATTTCAAGAGTGATGGAAATAAACTTTGAATGCGCGAAGTAAGGATTCCCAGCTCCGGCACTTTGAAGGTTTTATAGAGTATTAATACTATTGCAGCATCAATACTGCCCGCCCCGATCACGATAAACCATGAAGAAACAGACGGTGCAGCCAAATGCGCTAATTCGTAGGAAACTGCAGCCGCCACTAATGAGATTACAAATATTCGCAATGTCGATGTATAATTCATTGACTTGCCTATATATTTCGAGGCAAAAAAAGATTCACTCGCACAAGCACCTGCATTACAATAATGTGTGCCAATCAGCGCCCCCAATGCCCCAAAATAGTATATCAGGATGACGTTCCCAACAACATTGATCACCCCCCAGATAAGACGATTGCGAAAGACCAAACGTTCTTTTCCGATCGAAACAAGTGAAGTAACCTGCATCCCACCACCGAAGATTGCTACACTAATGAGCATTGCCACCAGCCCGACTTGCACTAAAGGTGCTGAAGGAAGATAGGCTTCGCCATAGACAGAGTGGATGATTGGCTTTATACAAAAAAAGATAAAACAACACAGTGGAATCAGGACAACATTTTGAAAGCCCGCAATCTCGCGTCGTGCCTTTGTGAGCGATTTATACTTCCCATTGTTCTGTTGTTCGTCGTCGTGCGCCAGTTTTGACAAAATTGAAACCAACGTCCCCCCCAAGCCGAAAAGAAATACATACTCAGTAACAAGAATAATCTGAGAAGCTGAGAAATAATAACCGATCTCTGTTGTCTTCTCGCCGAGCATTGCCCGCATCATCAAAATATCCGGTTGGCGTCCTAATATTGTGCTAAGCATATCATTTCCCCATGTAGTAATGCCATAGAGCATTAGCGGCGTACCCAGAAAAAATGAGAGGTGCTTCCGGGAAGTAATAAATTTCCAGAGAATGGAAAGTGTATGCCAAAATGAAAAGAAAGTTGTCGTCTGTTCCGATGATTGGGTTTGTTTTCTCACTTCAAATCTAAGCATCGCATACATCAATATTCCGCTCACAACTGCCGAAGTTACGAATACCGTAATCGAGTTTTCGAGAGTAAGATTTTCAGCATATACTAACCAAACCCCCAGAAGCAACAGCAGTATCCGTGAGAGAAGACTCACCAGAAATACTCGTTTTGTTTCGAGTAATCCCGTCAAAGAAAATGTGGAGAATGCACTAAGTGATTGTGCAAATAAGAAAATAATTAAATGTGGAGTAAATGTTTTTAATAATCCAAATGAATCACCCACACTTGGCATAAATTGCGGTATCCCCAGAAAAACGAAAGCAACTACAACAGAAATTAAACCGACAATCAGAAATCTAAATGCTAATAGTGTATTAAGAAAATGAGAAAGACTAAGGGATTCAATGTTGTCGAAGTGCTCTACTTTTTCTTTCGGATGAGGAGTGATACGTTGAATGTAGCGTAAGAGTACACCATCGACTGCAAAAGCTGCTACGATAGAAAGAGTGGTTGCAAGTGCGGAGAATACGGCATACGGCGCCGAAACCTCAGGACCAAATTTTCTGATGACAATGATCGTAAAGAGATTCGTCAGCCCAAACTCAGATAGCTTATAGAGATAATTCCACGCAAAACCGCGCGTTGCTTTTTTGTTGAATTCAGCGTTTGACATAATCAGCTCGACTCTCGAATACGTTTCAAAAACACTGCAGCTTGCTTTGCAAACCTCTCCCAACT
>JANYDV010000269.1 GCA_025363505.1 Bacteroidota bacterium | reverse complement strand
AAATGGTTGAGAAGCTTCCGTTTTAGGCGATTTTTGAGGGTGGTGTAGCGAGAATCTATTAGGGGAGACCCATATATCTCCTTCGTGGCTTCTATATCAGTAGTTATTTTTCCTTCTTTCAGCCCTAAATAGAGCTTGGATATGTTATCTTCCATATCCGGTGATAGCTCGTCACTCAATAAATCTATATTCTTTTCGCTGTAGCGTGTGACAATCTGGGTGATTTCGCGTAAGTATTTCAAAATGTGCTATCTATTTGATAAATAATGAATTACAACTTCTTTATGACGTTGCCAATACGCTTCTGCTGATTAAGCTTACTCAAATATACGCAATAAAACACGAAATGGTATGTGATAAAATACTTTTTTTTGATTTTATTTCGTCACCACTATCTGGTATATTTGTATTGTAATCGTTGAGTAATTAAAAAACACGGCGATTTCGGCAGACGGCTTTTTGGAGGAGTGAGATAGGAAACAGACAGAAGAGGGTGACAAGTTTACACGGGCACCTGAGTTTCGACAAAAGTTAGACCTTAAAAAACAGTCGTTCTTGAGAAAAGAGAAGAAAAAATGAGAAAATCGGGTAGAAAAAAGAAGTTTTTTGCCCAAACAAAGTGATTTTTCTCAGTAAACTGCACAAAAATGCAGTGCCGTTCATTGAAAACCTGACGTGTGCTAAGTGATTGAGAATTTAGTTCTTAGTTGATTCTCGTAGAGAGATTAAGAAAAAAGATCGAGACGCTGACCGCTTAAAATAGCTCAAAAACGCCACATAAATGATGTGATGAAAGTTGCGAAACTGTTCATATATTTGAGCTTCCAATGTGCCATATTTGTATTACGATAATCAACTAACGTATTTCAAATCACTTTTAAGCGCAACAGCGGAGACTACGACAATGACAATTCTACTTTCAACCCTCGTTCTTAATCTTCAGATGATCTTCGGTCTTGGCAATGTAACACCGGCTCAAGTAAACGGAGCGATGATACAAGCTCAGCAGAATGGCAATATCGTAGTAGTTGATACATTAACTCTCATTTAATTGAGCAAGAAGAGAAGAAATGACGATGCTACTTTAAAAGTATCATTCTTAATCTTCAGATGATTTTTGGTATCGGAAACGTTACCTCGGCACAAGTGAACAGTTCTGTGATTCAGGCTCAGCAGAATGGAAATATCGTATGTGTTGATACATTGACAATCATGTAATTGACTGTTCGCAGTTTTTTGTGTAGGCACTACAGTCAGGTGGGATCGTTTTAGTTGATTCATTAACGATCATATAAATTTTGGAAATCCATACAAACTACTATCCATCCAGTGATTGTAGCTTGTATCCCGTGGCAGGGGCATTCTTTCGAGGATGCCCCTATTTTTTTATAGTAAACTCTAACGATCTCTCGATCATAACGGTACTCGAAACCGGATTAGCCAATTATGAGCACGGTGTGGTTGCTGAAGAAATACTCAAACAGGTTAAATACCATATAGAGACTATGAATGGCGCTTGGCTTTGGAAATGTTCTTTACCAGCATAGACACACCCCAAAGAATGAGTAGCGCCGGCAACACAATATCCCATAGTGGCAAATTAATATCAAAAACATTGCGCAGAAGTATTGTTATTCCGATCACTAAAAGCAATACTCCCCAGATGGTGCTCCCTCGCATAATATCCCTTTCTTAGAATGTAGCTGAATCGTCTTCAATAATTCGGAGGTCACCAAAGAAAACATCAGCGTAGACTTCAACATACGCCGAGTCAGCATTGTATGAACGCGTAGTATAAGTGCGGTCACCAAAACTAATTACTGATCCATCCGGCAATTTGCCGCTGGCAAACACAGCCGAGACAATGATTTTCATTGGAATGTTTGGGTTGATCCTCACGAATGCACTGGAAAAAATTGCATCAATATCAACCCGTGTGTTTTTATCACCTACTTTGATGTTTCGAAGATCATAGGTACCTTTTCCAAAAATAACGTTATAACTGCTATTTCCATCGACTCCCGTTACTGAGCCGTTATGGAAGAGAAGGGTGCTGTCGTTGTCGGCATTACCTTTTGGTCCGAGCAAAATACTAACGCCCCAAGAAATAATAATAATGGGGAATATGATGCCAATCACCGGCAGATCGAGCTTGAAGACATTACGAACGATCAACAAGACGCCTGCGAGTATCAATAATGATGCCCAATAGGCTTCACGAAAGAGGAAATTCATAGTAGAATAATGATGAATGATGGAAAATACAACGTGCCGACAGGGGAATAGTTTATGGATTTTTAAAACAAAAAACACCCGCGATAGGGTGTTGTATCTATAAAAATTTGCGGAGGGGGGGGGATTCGAACCCCCGATAGCGTTTACACACTATGACGGTTTAGCAAACCGTTGCCTTCAGCCACTCGGCCACCCCTCCGTGCTTGGTTTTTTCGACAAATGCGAAGGTTAAACCTCTGTTTTTATCAACTCGTTCCGAGTCTCTAAACCCTATTTCAAAACACGATATTTATCAGTTATACAACTTCTCCTGAGGCTACAATGTTTAATGGCTAATGGACTACTTCGGAAAAAAAGTTGACTTGCTTTTACTTCATCAGACTCCCTACTCCCAAGTATTGGAGCTTCAGCGGCGGATTTTTCACGATGTGGTCGAAGCCAAAGCAAATGACACACTCATTCTTTGCGAGCACCCCCCGGTCTTTACACTTGGGCGAGTAACCGAAGAGGCTCATATTCTTTTTACTGATGAAGTATTGGCAAACATCGGCGCCGAGAAATTTGAGATCGAACGCGGTGGCGACGTGACTTTTCATGGTCCCGGGCAACTTGTCGGTTATCCTATCTTAAATCTTTCGCACTTCAAAGAAGATCTCGGCTGGTATTTACGCTCGCTCGAAGAAGTGATAATCAAGACTATTGCAACCTATGATCTAACAGCATTCAGAATCGCCGGGCGCACCGGTGTGTGGATAGGAGAAAGCGGAAACGAACGGAAAATTTGTGCTATCGGTGTAAAAGCATCACGTTGGTGTACGATGCACGGCTTTGCATTTAATGTCAATACCGATCTCAAATATTTCGATCACATCATTCCCTGTGGTATCAGCGATCGAGGAGTCGTGAATCTTTCGGAGTTATTAGAAGAACAACCTACAATGACTGAAGTAAAAAACAGATTGGCAAGTTGTTTTGAAGAGGTGTTCGGAGCGAAATTGATAATAACAAAAGAATTAAAAATCTCTACAGCGGTTTAAAACGTTCAAAGCCTTGTTTGCAATTATTGCAATAATGAATCGAACGACAAAGAGTGCTCCCGAATATTGAGCGCATCTCAGTAGATGGGCTTCCACAGTGTGGGCAATTAACTGTTTCTACCTGCTTCAAATCAAGAACACCGTCGATCTGTACCGGTGTGCCCAAACCAAATTTTTCTAAAACCTCTTTCCCGTGAGCCGAAATTCTATCACTCGACCATGCGATAGAATCATCTAACTTAACAGTAACCCCAAGAAAACCGGCTTGTTCCAGGCTATCTTTGATGTTTGTTTTGATTACGTTTATTGCAGGGCAAGCAACAAATGTTGGGATCATCTTCACTGTAATGCCATCATTACTCGATTCTACATCAGTAATCATCCCCAGATCAACAACTGAAAGCACCGGAATTTCCGGATCCATTACGGTACGTAATATGGTATAGATATTGTCGTTGCGGATCATTATGTTCTTACCACTTTGTCGTGGGATCAAGATCAAGTACTTCGGACATTTCGCTCAGAAGTGGCTGTAGATACTCAGTATGATAGCCGTGTCGTCCGCCAAACTTTGGATCGATGTTTGCAATATCCGGCATTTTCAAGTTGGCGTGTTCGATGATTGGCGCGATTCGCTCAAGCCACATCGTCTTCAAAGCATTTTCGCCGACAAAGACACCTGTCGAAATTAGCTCGTCTTCGTAATCACTTGTCTCAAAAAGTCCGAGTGCATACGGCATTGCTTCGTTCAATGCTGCTTGCATTCGAGCGTGCGATTCTTCGGTGCCGGCGCCAAGTTTGGTGATCCAAAGATCGGCATGAAGGGTATGATACTTCATCTCACCTTTGATGCGTTTAGCAAGTTGTGCCAGTGGTATGAACGATGATTTTAAGAGCAATTCATATCGACAGCTCTCACTATGATCGAACAAGAAATGCCGCATCAGCGAAAAATCATACTCACCAATAGGCAACTCCACTAACTGACAAGACAGAAATTCTTTCTCTGTTCGTAAATAAGCAACCACATCAGGCTCGGCTTCGCCAAATTCTTTTTGCAAAATGGTATAGTTCGCCAAAGCGTGCCCGATCTGATCTTGCGCGAGTGAACTGAAGGCAATATCTTCTTCGAGAATTGGTCCAAGCCCTGTCCATTCGCTGTTGCGATGACCGATAATCAGTTCATCATCGGCTATTTTTAAGAGTAAATTTTTGATTGCAGCACTCATACTGTTTCGTGTTCTTTATCGCTGAGATATTTATTGATACGTTTGCGAACCGGATAGCCAGATGCTTCGCGGTAGTTTTTGTCGGGTACAGTCTCGAACATATCTTCATCTTCGTGTGCGAAGGTAAAAATATCACTCGAACGAACGACCCAAATGTTCACGGTTTTTTTTCTTCTGCCATATTGTTCTTTGGCAAAGAGCAATGCCATCTCGGGGTCGGATGCATGAATGGTGCCGACGAATTCGTGACGTTCGCCTCGCTTGTCTTGATGAAAAACTGCAAACGGAGTCCAGTTCTCGTTTTCGACTAACGCGCCAAAACCGGATGCTCCGTCGAGATCGGCACGACGTATGCGTGGGTCAATACTTGGTGTCATAATTATTTATGCAAAAGGGGTAACTGCTGTAGCCGGAGCTTTACTCATTAATGCTTCGCGCACCCAGCGTCCGTGTTGCTCGGCATATTTGCGAACGGCTATTCGTTCGGCATTGCACGGACCATCGCCGTTAATGACTTTGAAGAATTCATCCCAATCGGGTTCAGTATAACTCCACACACCGGTCTCTTCATTCTTTTTTAAGTTCGGATCGGGAAGTGTCATATCAAGCTCCCAAATTTTCGGAACGTACTGATCGATAAATTCCTGGCGCATTTCTTCATTCGATGCCATCTTTACTTTCCATCGCATCAAGCGTTCGGTATGCACCGAAAGTTTGTCTGACGGACCAAAGAAGTGCATCATCGGTGGCCACCAACGATTGAGTGCATCTTGCAGCATTTCGCGCTGCATCGGCGTACCCGTTGCAAGTGCAACAAATGCGTCGTAGCCTTGCTTGAGGTGGAAGGATTCTTCGTAACAAATTCTCTCAAGTGCACGACAATACGGACCGTAACTACCTTTGGCGTTCAGCAATTGATTGATGATAGCACCGGCATCAACTAAAAATCCGATCACGGCAATATCAGCCCACGTCTTGGCAGGGTAATTAAAAATATTACTGTATTTCGATTTGCCACTAATCAAATCATTGATCATTGTCTCGCGCGATTTGCCAAGCGTTTCGGCGGCGGCATAGAGCAGATGTCCGTGCCCGACTTCATCTTGTACTTTTGCGATGAGAGCAAGTTTGCGGCGCAAAGTTGGGGCACGAGTGATCCACGTGCCTTCCGGCAAAGCACCCATAATTTCGGAGTGGGCGTGTTGTTCGATCATTCTGATCAACTGCTTACGATAGTCGGCAGGCATCCAATCATCAGGCTCAATTTTTTCACCACGAGCAATTCGTGCTTCGAAGACTTCAAGCAACTGTGCTTCGTCTTCGGCAGTGCCGACAAATTTTTCGTCTTTATCTATATATGCGCTTCCGTACATAGTCGTAGTATAAAATAAAATTATTTAACTTCGTAACCCGTCCAACATCAGTTTACAAATATGCACTGACATTGCCGTTGGGTCAACTTTCCCTTTGGGATTATACCACTCATACGTCCAGTTCATTGCCGAGAGCAATGTGCGGACGGTGAGTGCTACATCAACAACTCTGAATGCTTTTGTGCGAATGCCGTCCTCAAGCATTGCTGCAAATATCTTTTCGTAACGGCGGCGCATCAATTTAAAATCAGCAAGGCTTGGATTGCCTAAGTGCCGCCATTCGTGCAAGAATACTGCCGACGCATCAGAGTTCGCGGCAATGACGCCAATATGTGCTGTAATTGCTTTCTTGAGCTTTTCGTCGGGCGCAATATCTTCGGTGCTGATCGGCTCGATAGCCACAAAAAAACTTTCTGCCATCGAAAAGCAAATGTCTTGGAGTATCTCTTCTTTCGAAGAGATATGATTATATAAACTCGCCGCTTCGATACCAAGCGTATCGGCAATATCGCGCATCGAACTCGCTACATAGCCTTTCTCGCGAAAAAGCACCTGTGCCTTGAGCCGAATCTGATCTTTGCGGGGCAATGTCTTCATTAAAATAACTAACGAGCGTTAGTTAGTCTTGGGTTCCTTTATATTATGGGATAGTATCTATGGATAAATTAGAGACGGAAATTGGAGAACCGGTGTTTGTTATAGTCTATATAAATCTTACTATACTATTCTTATGGAAACGCCAGTCATTCTTAGTAGTGCCAGAACGCCATTTGGTGCATTTATGGGTTCGCTTGCCGAGCTTCAGGCTCCGCAGCTTGGCTCGATTGCTATCAAAGCCGCCATCGAACGCTCGAACGTTCGCCCCGAAGATGTCAATGAAGTATTGATGGGTTGTGTATTGAGCGGCGGAATGGGACAAGCCCCGGCACGTCAGGCATCTATCGGTGCCGGTGTACCGAATTCTATACCTTGTACAACCGTGAACAAAGTCTGCGGTTCGGGTATGAAAACTGTGATGCTGGCTTCGCAAAGTATTATGACAGGGGATAACCATTTGGTTGTTGCCGGCGGAATGGAATCAATGTCGAACGCACCCTACGTATTACCCAAAGCACGTAGCGGATATAAGATGGGCAACGGAACATTGATTGACTCGATGATCAATGATGGTCTCTGGGACCCGTATAATAATTTTCACATGGGTAATTGCGGCGAAATTTGTGCTCGGGATGTCAAGATTACTCGCGAAGAACAAGACGAATTTGCTATCCGCAGTTTTAAGCTTGCAAACGAAGCTGTTGATAACGGCTACTTCGCTGATGAGATCGTGGCAGTTGATGCCCCCAAAGGCAGAGAGACGGTGAATGTGAAAGAGGACGAAGGTCCTCGCAAAGTAAAGTATGATAAGATACCAACACTCAAGCCTGTATTCGATAAGAATGGCACGATCACTGCCGCCAATGCCAGTCCGATCAATGACGGAGCCGCTGCAATGGTTGTTGCAAGTGAGTCGTATGCTAAAGAAAAAGGTTTGACAGCAACTGCAAAGATAATTGCATACTCAAGCTATGCACAAGAACCCCGCCTGTTTGCAACGGCTCCGATTACCTCAATCGAGATTGTGTTGAAACGCGCCGGTATGAGTATCGCGGATATTGATCTCTTCGAGATTAACGAAGCATTTGCTGTCGTCCCTCTTGCGGCACAAAAACATTTGAGCATTCCAACCGACAAGTTGAATGTCTTAGGTGGTGCAATTGCCATCGGTCATCCGATTGGTGCAAGTGGAACACGTATTATTATGAGCTTGCTAACGGCACTCAAGAGAAATAACAAGAAGATCGGTCTCGCCTCGATTTGTATCGGTGGTGGCGAAGCAACCAGCATTATTGTCGAGCGCTTATAAGCAAAAAAGTGAGCACATCGCGACTTCTTGTACTTGGGGGCACACAATTCATCGGGCGGGCATTGGTAGAAGAGATCATCGCGTCCCGACCTGATCTTGATGTGACACTATTTAACCGAGGACAATCGAACCCGACTCTTTTTCCGGATCTAAAAAAAATTTCGGGCGATAGGGAAACTTCGGATATTGAAAAAATCCTTGCTCAAGATTGGGATTATATTATTGATGTCAATGGCTACTATCCAAATTCGATAGAAGCACTGTTGCCAAAACTTCGCGGTAAAGTTGGGAGATATGTTTACGTCTCGACGGTATCGGTCTATGATGTCGATGCCTATATGGCTAAGCCCGATGCGTTAGTCAGCGAAGACTATCCGATGCTTGCTTGTAGCAGTGAGCAGCGTCTTGGTGATTGGTCAAAATGTTACGGTGAGAAAAAAGCTGAGTGCGAGCGGGTCATTCTCGCAAACGATTGGCTCGATACAATTATTCTCAGACCAAGTATCGTCTATGGCAAGTATGATTACACCGAGCGATATTATTATTGGCTGCAACGAGTACAAACGCGGAACAGGATTATTATCCCCGATAATGGCATTGAACGTGGAAACTTGACATTTGTGAATGATTTGGTTTCACTCTTGATCGGAGCATTGTCATTAACAGATCATCGCACGACCTATAATGCGGTGACGCATCATATTAATACATTGCGAGATAAAATAAATGTCATCGCCGATGTGATGAATAAATCTCCGGAGTTGGTCAGTATTTCTAAAGAACAACTCGGCGAGAATGGCATCGCTAAACAAAGCGATTTCCCGTGCAGCTTCGGGGGGGATATGTTGATCTATGACATATCCAAAACACAAAAAGATTTTCAGATAGCGTTTACTTCTTATCGTGATTCAGTGAGTCAGACTATTGAGTATTATGATGCAGTCACGAAATGGGAGGCAGGTAAACGAGGGCTTAGTTTTGAAGCCGAAGACTTGTTGTTGAAAACACTTTAATACCTATTAAAAAATGTCAATCAAGAATGTTGTAGTGATCGGCGCCGGTACGATGGGCAATGGTATTGCTCATGTATTTGCACAAAGTGGTTTTGGTGTAACGTTGGTTGACATCAAAGAAGAGTTTGTGAAAAAAGCGCTTGATACGATTGCCTCAAACCTGGCACGCCAGGTCAAGAAAGGCACGCTCAGCGAAGATGATTCGAAAGCAACGCTTGCTCGCATTGTCACTTCAACAGATCTTCCAGCGGCTGCCAAACAAGCTGACTTCATCATCGAAGCCGCCACAGAACGATTTGATCTAAAAAAAGAAATTTTTAAGACACTTGATGCCAATGCAAAGCAAGGGGTTATTCTTGCGACGAACACCAGTTCGATCTCGGTCACAGAGCTTGCAGCGCAAACAGGTCGCGCCGAGCGCGTGATTGGGATGCACTTTTTTAATCCCGTTCCGGTAATGAAGCTGGTCGAAATTATCCGTGGTATTCAAACAACCGACGAAGTGTATGCAGGAATTAAATCGCTTACAGAAACACTGGGCAAAACTCCTGTCGAAGTAAATGATTTCCCGGGCTTTGTATCAAATCGAATATTAATGCCGATGATTAACGAAGCGGTGTATTGTGTGATGGAAGGGGTTGCCAAGCCTGAAGATATTGATACAGTGATGAAACTCGGCATGGCACATCCGATGGGACCGTTGGCTCTTGCTGATTTTATCGGACTTGATGTGTGTCTCGCTATTATGAACGTTCTTCACGAAGGGCTTGGCGATACAAAGTATCGTCCGTGTCCACTGCTGAAGAAAATGGTCGCTGCCGGAATGCTGGGCAAAAAAAGCGGCAAGGGATTCTATCAGTATTAATATTATTGCACTACAATAAAACGCTTGCCATCAAAGAGTAACGGAAGTATGGTCGTATCGTTTATGATTACTCGCGCCTTCGAGACTACCGACCGTTGCACCTCTAATAAAACAACATCTGCTTCTTTCGAGTGCAACGTGTCACCAACGCTATATTGTTGATCACGTGATGCTAAATTATTTGAGTGCTCAATAGCCGGAATAAACCGCAATGATCCTTTGTCGGTGGAAGAAAACTCAAAAATATTTTTACTAATCTGTGTGATCTGCAAAGCAGAAAACTCTTTTTCGGCGTTGAGTGATGCGACTAATAATGGTGACTCCGAATCAATTAACGTATCGAACATCCCGCCCAGTGCTAACTTCTCAGAATGAGTTCGTTCCAGTTCTGCTTGTGATAACACATCGTTGATACTTAATTGTAACAGTGG
>JANYDV010000268.1 GCA_025363505.1 Bacteroidota bacterium | reverse complement strand
GGGGCAATGCAACTGAAGGTTTACAAATCGTTGTGGGGGCTGTCGGGCGAAACGGCGAATTTTGCGCGGGTCGCTTCCTCCGGATATGACGGCATCGAATCGGCAGTGGCGGAAATCTCTGACCACGCTGATTTCCGGTCGTCGCTTGCGGCATGGGGGCTTGGTTATATTCCGCTGATCTATACCGAAGGCAAGGATGCGTCGGTGCATCTTGAGTCGCTAAAAAAATGGATTGATGTAGCGTCGGTCTATTCGCCGAAGAAAATAGTAGTTCACGGCGGTCGCGATATTTGGACTTTAGATAAAATGTATCGTTTCTTCGAAGGTGCGTTGCGCTTAGAAGAGTCATCGGGTATTCGCTTAGCACACGAAACGCATCGTCGGCGACCGTTATTTTCGCCGATGAATGCCGTGGGGATATTACAACGATTTCCGACGCTAAAGATCAATGCCGATCTGAGCCACTGGTGCTGTGTGACCGAATCGATGTTAGAAGATCACGAAGCGGCGATATCTTTAGTCGCAAAAAACACGATTCATATTCATTCGAGAGTAGGATATGAAAACGGACCGCAAGTCAGTGATCCGAGATTAAAAGACTGGTCTGCTCATCTGGCAAAGTTCGAAGGTTGGTGGAAACAGATCATTGCCGAAGCCCAATCGCGAGGTGATGATGAGATGACGATCACGCCTGAATACGGACCTCCAAGCTATCAGCAGACCGACCCAAGAACAGGGAAGCCGACAGCCGATCATTGGGAAGTTTGTCTTTGGGCAAAGGAGCGGTTCAAAGATGTCGTTCTGAGCGAGGAGCGAAGAATTTAATGTTTCTAGCTTGTGAAGGACATTGACGGCGGTAAAAGCTGAGACTTTAGATCCTGCGCAAGCTCAGGATGACATACTTTCAATTATTCGAAACCTGGATGTCTTTGCGCCTTTGTGCTTATATTTGAATTACAAACTATCTACTATATATGAGAACTTGGCTGAACGCTCTGATTTTTTCTATTGCAATCATTTTTGCAGCACTTGTCCTTGCCGGAACGTGGCGCAAGACGCATGAGACCAAAGAGACGATTCGTGTCGTCGGTCTTGCCGAGAAGAATTTTGCTTCAGACAATGTGATCTGGAGCGGGTCGTTTTCGCATCACTCAATGACTGTGCAAGAAGCGTACACTCTGCTGAAAAAAGATGCAGAGAACATTCGTCAGTACCTTACATCCAAAGGTGTTAATACAAAAGAAATAGTCTTTACATCAGTCTATTCAAATAAAGATTTTAAGTATAATTATGATAAAGACGGGCGTCAAACGAATCAGATATTTGATGGCTATACCTTAACACAATCGGTTACGATCGAATCAAAAGAGGTTGATAAAATCGAAACAATTTCACGAGAAGTGACAGAGTTGTTGAATATGGGAATAGAATTTACTTCCCAAGAGCCGCAATACTACTACTCCAAACTTGCGGAGCTTAAGCTCGAAATGCTTGCTGCTGCTGCTGCAGATGCCAGAAATCGTGCAGAGAAAATTGCGAAGAATGCCGGGGGTGGTCTTGGCGGGCTTCGTAATGCTGCGATGGGTATCTTCCAAATAACGGGACAAAATTCCAATGAAGAGTTCTCGTACGGTGGCGCCTATAACACCAGCTCGAAGAATAAAAAAGCGTCGATTACCGCACGTCTCGAATTTGCAATTGATTAACAAAGGCTAGTTGCCGAAACACCACAGAAGAAAATCAGTAACAGGTTACCATAACCCGTTGTTAACAGGCAACTATGTGTGGAATAGCAGGAGTTTATGATTACGGATACCGTTCAAACCCGGTCGTCAGCCAAGAGCTGCTCGAACGGATGTCCGATGCAATGCATCATCGAGGTCCCGATGATTCCGGTTGGTTCATTTCGCGTGATCATACTTGTGGGCTAACATTTCGGCGTCTTGCCATTGTCGATCTTTCCCCTGCCGGTCATCAACCGATGACAAGCCCAGATGGAAGATATACGATTACCTTTAACGGAGAAATTTATAATCATCTCGAAGTCCGCGAAGAACTGATCGCCAAAGGCTATCAATATAAGTCTCGCTCCGATACCGAAACAATACTCTATGCTTATCAAGAATGGGGCGAGGAGTGTTTTAAGAAATTTCTCGGGATGTTCGCTGTCGCGATCTATGATGAAGAGAAAAAAGATGTTTTTATCATCAGAGATCGAATCGGTATCAAGCCGATGTATTATGCTCCGTTAAATGGTCGCGTCATTTGGGGTAGCGAAATAAAAGTATTATTGCAACATCCGGCAATCACAAAATCGCTGAATGAAGATGCCATTCCGCATTACCTCTCACTCCTGATGCCACCTGCACCTGAGACGATGTTCGAAGGCATTAAAAAACTTGAAGCAGGACATTCACTTCGAATCAACAGTAACGGCGAGATTATCAAAAAACGGTGGTGGTCACTTCTCGATGCCGGTGAAATAGATCATACACTTACCGAAACGAAAGCGATCGAAGATCTTAGATTTTTACTTCGTCGTTCTATTAAAGATCGAATGATGAGCGATGTTCCGTTCGGCGTATTCCTCTCCGGCGGTATTGATTCGAGCTTGAATGTTGCATTAATGAGCGAGTTGATGGATCGACCAGTCGAGACGTTCACTGTCGGCTTCAAAGATCTCGAACAATATAATGAACTGAGTTATGCTCGTGATATTGCAAAGAAATTTAAGACAAATCATCACGAAATATTAGTCGATTCCAGTGATGCCAAAGCAATGCTTTCTGATTTGGCATTTCACGAAGACGAACCAAATGGTGATCCGGTCTGCATTCCATTATATTTTGTTTCAAAGTTAACTCGTGACAGCGGCACAATCGTTGTGCAGGTCGGGGAAGGTTCGGATGAAGAATTTCTTGGCTATCCGTGGATGATTCGCGATCTTCGTTTCAGAAAACGCTTTTGGAAAGAGTCAGTACCTGTCCCAGTTCGTAAACTTGCATACTTTGCAATGAAGCCGTTTATGAAGCATCCGTTGATGAGGGAATATGTTCGACGTTATGCTGCTGATGAAGAATTTTTTTGGGGCGGAGCCGTTGCATTTACCGAAGTACATAAGAGCGAACTGATCAGAAATTATTCAAGCGAGAAGCATTCAACCTTCCGCTTTCCTGAGCAGTGGCATCGCGAGATAGATGAGCGTTATCCTAATGCTGATTATCCACAACGAATGATGTATCTCGAATTTCAACAGCGTCTGCCACAGATGTTGTTAATGCGCGTTGATAAGGTTTCGATGATGCCGAGTATCGAGGCGCGTGTGCCGTTTCTCGATCATCGCATCGTTGAGTATGCGTTCCGAATGCCAACGAGTATAAAACTTGGTCCGAACAATATTCCCAAACATATTCTGAAAAAAGCATCGGAAGGTATTTTGCCAAATGAACACATCTATCGCAAGAAGCAAGGCTTTGCCGCACCTGTTGGTGAATGGCTAAAAAAAGAGTGGAAGCCGATTTTTGATGAGCATCTTGCTTCGAGTAAGATTGCCAATAATTATCTCAACTCGAAATATATCAAGCAGCTTCAGCGCGAACACGAAAATGGGGTTCGTAATAACGGGGCACAACTTTGGTCGCTTCTGAATTTAATGCTTTGGGAAGAACGGTATTTTTAAGAGCATTTCTCATCATATTCTCATCAAAAGTTGTTTGGTTTTCAGTGTTGTACTGCTTTACTACCATCAACCTATGAGAACTCTCAGTATACTATTCTTTATATTTTTTGCTATTGGTTCAAATTTTTCTCTTGCAAGAGCTCAGCAATCCTCCGGCACAATCGAGGTAACTGTCTCGATAGAAAATGTACAAGGTTTTCAAGGGTACAGTATTAGAGTCTTTGAGGCAAAAACTCGAGCGAGCTTCGGCGAATATAAGATACCACAAAACGGATTGTTGGTCATTCATGATGTACCATTCGCATCGTATGATCTTTGGCTTGTTGAAGGTGGTGATGCGATTGTCTCTCGCAAAAAAATAGCTATTAGTTCGATCGTGGCTCTGAAAATCACTCTCGGTCAGAAAGCGATATCGGATTCTGTGATCGTCGAATCGCAAGCAGTAGATCTTAGCAGACCGTCAGTCTCAACTATTTTCCCTGCTGCTACTATCACCGCGCTTCCGGCAATGAGTGCTACAAAAAAAATGGAAGCAATATTATTGAATACACCGGGTGTCGTGCCTGATGAAGACGGAAGAATGCACATTCGAGGCGAAGATGCGCAATTGCAATATGTTGTTGATGGCATTCCGATCACAACAAATCAAACCAGAATTTATTCGAGTCTTTTTAATGCTGGGATTATCCAATCGGCTGAAGTAATACGCGGTGGCTTCAATGCAGAGTACGGTGTAGCAACAAGCGGCATTGTTAATATTAACACACGATCAGGTTTCGATGCACCTGTCTTTGCTGATGGCAGTGCGACCTACGGAAGTTTTGGTACGATGGACCGCTCACTTTCTGTCGGCGGGAATATCGGCGGGCGCATTGCGTTGTTTGCTTCTTACGGAAGTTCAGAAACCGAGCGCTACCTTGACCCAACACATAGCTCCGCGCCAAATCATACTGATGGCTACACGCATAATTATTTTGCGAAAGCAGATTTTTTAATTACCGATGATATTGACCTCGTCTTACTCGGCACAAATAATCTGGCAAATTTTGGGATTGCAAATGGTAAAATCGTTACACCTGCCCAAGATCAGCGTCAAGACCTTTCTGATTATATGTATGCAGGGCGATTGAATATTTCTTTGAATACTTCTTCGGCATTAAGTTTTCTCGCTTATAAACGCCGCGTCGAAGCCACTAATACCAGTGGTGGTTTGATGCAGATCAACACATCAGCCGATTCATTAAAAGCAGTCACTGAAAACGAAGATTTTTTCATCGGTGCTCATCGTATTGATGAAGCAACAGGTGGACAAGTAGAATATTCTGCAATCACACATTGGTTGGATGCACCGAATACTATTAAAGTTGGTGTAGGTGGCGAATCATATCCACTCCAGGAATTTTTCACATTCGCTGTAACTAATCGGATGAAATCTGACCCTGCTTTTGCAGGTGGTGATGATCGCTTGCAACCTTATGATCTTACTCGCGCCGGTGCTAAAGCTTTTGTTGTTAACCAATCAAAGACGGGTTCTCGATTATCAGTTTATGCACAAGATCAAATCGCCTTCACTGATTGGATCATCAATGCAGGCGTACGTTATGATATGTTTAAGTTATTTGAAACCGAGTCGGGCATTTCCCCAAGACTTTCTGCTGCGTATCGTGTCAATGATGATTTGTGGATTCGCGGCTCGTATAATAGAATTATAATGCAGGCTCCGCTCGAAAATGTTTTAGTATCAAGTTCTACTGAGGCGAAAACACTTGTTGGTTCTGAACAAGGTGCGGTGCCTCTAAACGTTATGTCAGAAAAAGAACACGTTCTTGAACTTGGTGCTTCATATAAGCTCAATAACAATGTTGATATTGATCTCAACGCGTATGGAAAGTTTATTGATAACTTTATTGTAAAGGTCGAGCTTGGCGTTTCGGGTGTGATTTTTCCCGTTAATATCAAGCAAGGGCAAGTCTTAGGCGGTGAGTTAGAAATTCGTCTTCATGATTGGAATAATTTTTCAGGGAGACTGGCGTTTGCGACTTGTGATTCTCGCGGTGCAATTCCCAGCGATGGCAGCACACCTATTGCTGCAGGCTTGATACTTGGCGAAGAAGGTGAAAATTATTCCCATCCATTTAAGGGCGAAGATATGTTCCAGACCGAGCATAATCAAGTCTTGACGGCATCATTCACTTTGAATTACGCTCATCCTTCGGGTGTATTTGCCACGCTCGGCGGAAGATTTGATTCGGGGCTTCCATTTGATCTTGCCGATTCAAACGGTGTTGGTCTCGACGAAACACAATCAAGAGCTGAACTCAAAAGACGCGGCTATGGTGATGATGTCATTGACTTGCTCAATCTGTCTTCTGAAAAGCCGGGTTCGCCTGATAAATCAACAGCATCCCATGCTACCTTTGATCTGAGTGCGGGTTATAACTTCGAGCCGCTCCTGAAAATACCTGCAAAACTAACAGCTACCGTGCTGAATATTCTTGATACTAAATACCTTTATAAATTTGAATCTGTTTTTGGTGGTACTCATTTTGGGTTATCAAGAGTGATAATGCTTAACTTACAATTACATATTTAGTACTTCTTCTTATTTTAGGCACAAATGAGTATATTGTCTGTGTTACTATAACAGCATAACACATGATATACCATTATGGGAAACAATAACCAGTCCGGCAATTCAGTCTCTTCCTTCATCATTGGTGCAATTATTGGCGGCTCTGTTGGCGCCGTGCTTGCACTCCTCTATGCACCCCAACGCGGAGAAGAACTTCGCGAAGATATCTCATCAACTGTTGATGATCTTTCAGGACGATTTTCTGAGCTGATGAAAAAGGCAAAGAAAACCGGCGAAGATCTCCTCGATAGTGGAATGGACTCCGCCGACGAAGTAATGACCGAAGCGTACGAAAAAGCACAAAGCTTGATCGACGAAGCGGACCATATTATTTCTGAAGCTCGCTCGAGAATTCATTTTGATTGAGAATTATTTGTTTAACCTTATCCAGTAACACATTATGGAAGTTGTACTCTATATCGCTGCCTCTATTGCGCTACTCGCCTTAGCGTGGTTTTTAATGAAGGCAGCCAAATCAATTGAAAAAATCACCATAGTCTTTCAAAACTCCGAAGTAGTACTTCATGAAGTGAAGAAAGATATAGATCAAATAAGTGCTGATGTGGCAAGTGTTCGTAACACGATGATTCCGGTTATTGAAAACATTGCTGATATTACTCAACGTGTTTCAGAAATGACTGATGGTCTCGCTCCGCGCATTGAAGGGATCTACGGGGTCGTTGATACAACTCTTGATGTTGCGCACGGCTTGCTCGAAGATGTCGAACGCCTCAAAGGTGAAGTAGTTGATACGATCGAAACACCGCTACGTCTTGTCCGCTCGACTTCCAACGGAGTCCTTTCAGGTGTCATTAAAGGCGTCGGGCTCATTAGTGACATCATTAAGCGCTTCAAGAAAAATTAATAGATCGCGTTTTCTATCGGTTCTCCCCTTGATCGAACGCAGTCAAGCAACCGATTGTTGTTTGGCGACTATATTTATCAAACGAATTCATTCCCATGTCAAATCGCGGACCGATCTCGAATTTTATTGAGCACCACTATCGCCATTTCAACGCAGCCGCTTTAGTTGATGCCGCAAAAGGCTATGAACTCCATTTGAGCGAAGGCGGGAAGATGCTCGTATCTCTTGCCGGTGCGATGAGTACCGCCGAGCTTGGTATTTCGCTTGCCGAGATGATCCGTCAGGACAAGATTGCAATTATCAGCTGCACCGGTGCAAATCTTGAAGAAGATATTATGAATCTCGTGGCACACTCGCATTACAAACGTGTACCGCATTACCGCGATCTTTCTCCAAAAGATGAATGGGATCTCCTCGAAAAAGGATATAATCGTGTCACCGATACTTGTATCCCAGAAGAAGAAGCTTTCCGACGGATCCAAAAACATATTTTTAAATTGTGGAAAGACGCCCAAGACAATGGCGAACGGTATTTTCCGCACGAATATATGTATAAACTTCTGCTTTCAGAAGTGATGAAATCGGATTATGAAATTCCGGTTGAGCATTCATGGATGATTGCGGCTGCCGAGAAAAATATTCCGATCATCGTCCCCGGTTGGGAAGATTCGACGATGGGTAATATTTTTGCATCATATTGTATCAAAGGCGAACTCCAAGCTTCTACTATGAAGAGCGGCATCGAATATATGGTTTGGCTTGCTGATTGGTATCGGAAAAATTCTTCCGGTATAGGGGTGGGCTTTTTCCAAATTGGCGGCGGTATTGCCGGCGATTTCCCGATCTGTGTTGTTCCGATGATGTATCAAGACCTTGAGTGGCACGATGTTCCGTTCTGGAGTTACTTCTGTCAGATCAGTGACTCGACTACATCCTATGGCTCATACTCGGGCGCTGTTCCGAACGAAAAGATCACTTGGGGAAAACTCAGTATCGACACACCAAAATTTATTGTAGAGAGCGATGCAACAATCGTTGCTCCATTGATATTTGCTTGGCTCTTGGGGTGGTAAGAGCAAATTTATCGCTCGCCTCGTAATATTTCGATTGGCACCAGTCTTGCAGCACTCCGAGCAGGGAGTATCCCGGCAAGTAAAGAGATGACCGTCATAATACAAGTAACAATCACATAGTACCACGGAGATTTTCCGAGCAATAATCGTTCGGAAGAGACGATGGCTTCTTTGGGGGTCGGAAGCGGAAGCTGACCTAATCCGTACACGACCGCTGTCGCCAGCGCACAGCCGATCATACAGCCAATGATTGCCACAAAAAATCCTTGTAATAAAAATATTACCGAAATCTGATAACGTCGAAATCCCATCGACTTCATAATAGCAATATCCCGCGTTTTTTCTGAGACGGTGGTGATAAGCACATTGGCAACGCCAAAACCTGCTACAATGCCGACAAATGAAACAATAATGTATATAATTGACTGAATTCGTTGAAACAAGGAAAACAGATTATCATATTGCACATCCCACGAATCCGTTTTATAACCATACCGTCGTTGTAATTGATCGGCAAGATTATGAGCTGCGATTGGATCCTCAATTTGAATACTTATCCCATCGGATTCATCGCCTGATAACTGTCGAATATTCGAACCTTGCGAAAAGGAAACGTAGGCGTTAGCATCCTGAAAATTTACACCGGTCTTATATATAGCCACCACCCGAACAGGGAATGGCGGACTACCGGGAGTCACTAATGTCAACCGATCACCGACAACAGCCGTAAGATCGCGAGCCACGATAGCCCCCAGAGCAATTCCGTCTGTCGAAATAGTAAGCGAGTCAAGCGAACCACTTGTAATGTTTTCGTGCAGTTTCGAAATTTTAGCTTCTTCGATAATATGGACACCACGAACTAACAAAGGCATTGAGCGAGTGCCGAAGACAGCAATGACATTACTGGCAGAATAAGGCGAGATTGCGGTGACACCACTCCGATTACTAAGCCACGAAGAAATTAATGAAGTACCTTTGATGACTTCACGGTCGTCACGCTCAGTGTTCTTAATCAGATGTACGAGATGTGTCGCGGTATCGACAATGAGCAATGTGTCATTACTTGCCGAAATCGGACGTTCGGGCGAGATAGAAATATGGGGAAGAACATCAAGAATTTTCCGTTTGACGTTGCTGGCGAGTCCGTCCATCAACGATATTGCAACGATCAGCACCATCGTGCCAACAGAAATTCCTATCAATGTTGCAAAGACTTGTTTTCGTCTGCCGAACAATTGCCGGAATGCTATCGTAAAGAGCATCTTCATATTTGCCCTCGCAAGATATCAACCGGCTTAAGCTTTGATGCACGTCGTGCAGGAGCAATACTTGCAACAATTGCCATCACCACCGAAAACGAGATTACTAAAATATATGACGAAGCGGATAGGATGACATTGATGCGATCATTTCTGATAAGCCCTGCTTGATTAGGTTCGAAGCGAATAGCTCTGACTGCTGAAGCAGCGTAGTATCCTAAAATAATACCAACGATTGTGCCGATAATACCAAGCATCACACCTTCAAGAATAAATATTCTCGAAATAGAAGTTCTGCTAAATCCAAAACTTTTCATTACCGCAATGTCTCTTCTTTTTTGTAAGACAATAGTGACAAGTACCGTCGAGATCCCGAAACCAGCGACAATAAAAGTAAAGACACTCAGGATAAATGTTGTGAAGCGTTGCGTACGACTAAAACTGATAAGATTAGCATTGATCTCTTCCCATGTCTCTGCTTTGTAAGCGGTCCGACTCATGATCGCTTCTTTGACTTCATTGAGTCGTTCGAGATCTTTAGTATGAATGCCGATACCACTGACTGAATTGATCGGCATTCCTTCCATTGTTTGGGCAATGCGAAGATTGACGAATGCACGGTTATCATCAACCGATGCGAGACCCGAACGATAGAACGCAACAATCTTCAGATTAAAGATTGCCCCTGATGAACTAATGACTTGAATAATATCGCCGAGATGAGCATTGATACGCCGAGCAATTCCTTCACCAAGGATGATCGCATCACTCGAGGCAGAGAGTTGCTCGATCGTGCCGCCTTTAAGAAAGTTTACAAAGCTGCCGATGCCCGCTTCTCGCTTCGGAATGATGCCCCGAGTTTCCATAGGACGCGACAGTGTACCACGCTGAGCAATGGTACGGGCGATCACGAACGGGGAAGCATCATCAATCAATGGAATTCTATCAACATTGTCGAGTACTTGCAAGTATGGTCGTATTTCTATACGTTGGCGCGGTACTGATTTTACTGAGAGTGCATCAATACTCTTATCCGAAGTATCTGTCTTGAGAAGATCAATTGCATTCGCAGATTGTACTTTCTCACCTTTTATTGTTATCTGTGCCGAAACTTCGATTAATTTTTCACTTACCATTACGCCCAGACCAGCCGCAATGCCCAGTGTAACTAACAACACCATCGAACCAATTGAAATACCGAGTATCGTAAGAACGGTCTGACGTTTACGACCGGAAAGTTGACGAAGAGCGATAAAAAATATGGTGTTCAACATTCAAACAAATCAATAGGGAAAAATTACGGTGCAGAGACAACCGCGGTTTTTATTTCTATCCCTTCTTTTAATTCTAAGCTTGGGTTTGTTACGACCGTTGAGCCGTCTTCTAAACTATTGACACTTTCAACCCATCGTGCATCACTTTCACCCGCTTTGAAAAATAATTTTTTTAAGTGCTTATTACTAACGATCCACACGAAAGTCGAATCACCCTGAGCGATCACGGCTTCTTTTGGCACAAGTGTCGTCTTTGCTCGTTGGCTGATGATGATATTCGCTGTTGCGGTCATTCCATCCTGGAGTGTCGGTGCATTGATGAGTGAAATAATAATATGCGAAGTTTTTTTAATTTGATCGGTAATAGGAATGATACGAGATACTGTTCCATTAAATCGTTGCGTTCCGTATGCATCAAATGCAAGGATCACCTTTTGTCCGATGACAATTTTTGTGACATCGGTTTCATCAACTTCTGCATCAACTTCGAGTGATGTCGTATCAACGATTGTAACAAGTTGCTGACCGACAACCACAACGTCGCCGGCTTTTGCAGGTGTTCGAATAACAATACCGGTCATTGGCGCGATGATATTTCGCTGTTGCAGCGTTGACTGTAATTGGGCAAGTGCAGCCTTGCTTTGATCGAGCATGGTCTTGCTTCGGTCAAGGTCGCTTTTTGCAAGGTCGAGGGTATTTTTCGCGATTGCATTCTCAGAGGAAAGACGTTCGGCTTTGTGATATTGATCAAGCGCCGTTTCATAACTGATCTTCGCGGATTCTATCACAGCTTCTGCTTGGGTGATCTGCTCAGCACTACCATTGACACTGAT
This sequence comes from Bacteroidota bacterium, assembly GCA_025363505.1. Classification (GTDB taxonomy): domain Bacteria; phylum Bacteroidota; class Ignavibacteria; order Palsa-1295; family Palsa-1295; genus JAFDZW01. The sequence goes on along the minus strand of JANYDV010000268.1, from coordinate 13,285 downwards.
AGAACCCAATATCAACCCGTTACGAACAAATTGTCCTTGTAAAACTGAGAATGAATTGAGCTTTCCCGATACTTGCGCACGCAGTGTTGCTTGGCGCTCGGCACTGACGATACCTGTTGCATATACTGCTGTGGTAATAGGACCGCTGGTCACCCGACCAAGTTCGACAACCGGCTTACGACTTTGAAGGACATAATAGATCGCACCACCAATAGCAACGATGACCACTGCTATAAGAATGATCGTCTTGATTCGTGAGCGTTTCTTTCGTCCGGTTGTTCGTTCGGTCATAATAATCTTAGAGCTAACACATACACTCAAAAGCAGTAAAACGGTTTGGTAATTCTGAATGCACTGTTTATAGCAGATCGGGACGGCGTTGTTTGGTTCGTTCGATGGCTTGTTCGCTTCGCCACTGATCTATTTTTGCATGATGACCACTCTGCAACACTTCGGGTACACTCATCCCCTCGAATGTTGCGGGCTTGGTATAAAGCGGGGCATCAAGAACTCCGTTCTGAAATGAATCGAGCAATGCGCTTTCGCTATCACCAAGTGTACCCGGCAACAACCGAACGATCGCATCAGTCAGTACTGCCGCCGGTAGTTCTCCGCCGGTGAGGACATAATCGCCAATGGAAATTTCTTTGGTGATCAGTGCTTGGCGAATGCGATCATCAATTCCTTTATATCTTCCGCAGAGTAAAATAATATTTTGTTTCAATGAAAGCTCATTCGCTATTTGCTGGGAAAACCGTTCGCCTTCGGGTGTGAGAAAAATAATTTCATCGTAGTTTCTTTCGGCTTGAAGTTTGCGGATAACCGAGAAGATTGGTTCGACCCGGAGCACCATTCCCGCACCCCCGCCAAAAGGGATATCATCTATTTGATGATAGTTGCCAAGCCCAAACTCTCGTAGATCATGTATTACAATTTCGACAATCTCTCGCTCTTGTGCACGTTTGATAATGCTCTCGCCCAACGGGCTTTCGAGCACTTTGGGAACTGCGGAAATAATATCAATGCGCACTACAGAGTAGGAGATTAAAAATTATTTACAGCAAGCATCAAGTTTCTCGTAAGCGGCAGTATCACGCGAAACTCCGTTGGCGTTATAACCGGCTTTCGAAATAACTTCGCAAATCTTTTGCTCGGAAGTGATACTCGCATTATATACGACCGTTACTGATTTTGGTGCTTTGGTCGAAACAATAGCGTTGTTTACTCCCGGGACGTCCTTCAATGCTTTTTCGATATTCTTTTTACAGGTCTCGCATTTCGCCGTGCTCAGCGTAATGGTAGCCGTTTTTTCCTGTGCCTGTGATTTCTCGGCGCAACTGTTGCAGAACAATCCGAGAGCGAGAATGCTGATTATGATTACTAAATGCTTCATTATCATTAAGAAATAAAATGTATAGATAGCAAACAGTTTCGTTGCTATTACTATTCCGAAACCTTTAGCGTCAGTTTTTTCCATGTAGGATCGATGGAATTCATCGGCATCTCTATCAAGTTCCCTTTTTTGAAAAGATCGAGCATGTCGCGGTAATGGGGACTAAAGACATTCCCGCTGTTGCCCGTCGGAAGTGATACCAATAACGAGCTTGAACTCATATCGGCTATCATTCGCATACTTGGTCCGACTTTTTGAAGGAAAGGATTCCAGAAAGAATAACTTGCTTGAACAACTGTCGTAAGACCACCCGGCGCCATCCCTGCACCAATATTAACAACATCGCCGACAAGTGGGGAAGCTTTGCCGACAAAATGTTCATACGTCAGTGTATGAAGTTTTCCCCAATTCCAACGCCGAACATCACTCCCAAAACGATTCTTTAACCAAGCGATAGTTTGTGTGAATGCTCGTCTGACAATATCATCTCGGTTTTCGTGTTGAGGCGACCGTATGTCATCCCACCAAATATTATCTTTCTCAGTCAGTAAACGCCCGAGTGTTCGAACAGGAACATTATTGATATAGCAAAACTCATTAAAGCGTTCGATTCCTAATTCATCCGAAAAAGTATTGGCAAACATTTTGAGCAGATAGACATTGAGAATTGTCGTTGTAATGTCAGTCGTGTCTTGTACACCGTCCCAATTTTCGATATAATCCAGTGCTGTTTGTTCGGTGAGATCAATCGTAATTGTTGAGTCAATAACTGCGCCACGATAAAGCGCCAGTATCGACGGACGCAACTCACTATAATCAAACGGACTTGAGATGTCAGTGACGATGCGTTGTAATTGTTTGCGGTCGATTTTCTTTGTGCTTGATATGAGTTGATTCAATCGCTCGGCTCGTCCCGGTGGCTCCCAATGTTGCCCTTGCGGTACCTGACGATAAGCAGATGCTGGGTTGTTGGCACTGACGATATAGCCCGAAGCGGGGTCATCGCTACGCGGATTATTTTCAAGTGTCGTAAATCCTTGCCACAGATCACTTGCTTTCGTTGCATCACGAGGAAGAAGCAATTGCTCTTCAGAACCATTACGAATGGGGATGCGACCAATTAACCGATAGGCGATATTCCCACCTTTTGTTGACGCTAGCGACATATTCAAACATGGTGTCGCAAAGTCTTTCATCAATATTGATACTTCAGCAATCGCACGAGCGCGATGCATCTTAAAGAAGCAACCTAACTCATCAGTACTACTATAGAGACCATTCCACTGTAATGCAATTGCTTGTGTTTGCGTAAGACTGTGAAAATATTGATCAGATACGGTGATGCCCGGATACGGACTCACCGTTTTGCCGAGCATATAGGTTGGTAATGCACTGACGATCGGTCCTTGATCGGTGGAGCGAATAATAACTGTATCTAATCGTATAGGGATTTCCTGATCTTCTGTTCGTACTCGAATGATCTCTTGATAAGTAGTTATTTCTTTGTTGCCGGAAGGAGTATGATAGGTTTTGCCATCAGGCTCAAGGGTGATATTAAAATAATCCAACTCGTCAATCATCCCGTTGGTTAAGCCCCAACTGATACTTGCATTTCGACCACTTAATATCAGTGGCAATCCCGGTATGGTAAAACCTGCGACATTCAGCCCTTGTTTCGATTGTAGATGTACGAGATACCACCGCGCCGGAGCACCAAGCCCGAGATGCATATCGTTTTCGAGTAACGCAGAACCTGTTGTGGTTTTTCGTGATGCAATCGCAACACAATTTGACCCGCCACCGGCACTTGATGATCCGAAGAGCGAGCCGATTGAATCATGAACTAAGCGCAATACAGATTCGTACAATAGCGCAGTAGTCTTTGCTTTGGTTGTATCGAGTGGATGGGTTACGGGAGTCGGGTGTGGGATTCCGGTTTGATCACCGAGTATGGTCGGGGCGTTTGCGGGGTAGCCCGGAAAGAGCGACGCGAGATGGAGAGAGTCAATATGTCCCGCTATATCGGCGAATGCGGCATCGTTCCAAAAAGCAAAGTTCATTTCCCATGACATCAGTCTGCCGATGACCATACAATCAGTCGGTTTCCAGTATTCGGGTTCGTAATGGAGTGCATCAAACTCGAAACCCATTCTTCCGCGATGGGATGCTATATAGTCATTAACACCGTTAGCATATTGCGCTAAAAAGGAGCGTGTCTCCGCTGTTGCGGCATTCCACATAGCAATTGCAATATGATTGAAGCCAATCGTCCGAGCCCATCGGTCGAGTATTACGCCTTTTTCGCCAATGATCTCAGAGAGTTTGCCGGTGCCGAAACGTCGGCTGAGATCCATTTGAAATAAACGCTCTTGTGCGTGTGCATATCCAAGTGCATAATAATCATCAGCATCCGTCTCGCCATAAATATGAGCGAGTGCAAAGCTATCACGGTAGATTGTTACGGGATGTTTGGCAAATTGTACCGTTGCTTCACCCTCATATTGAGGAAGCGAACGATCAATACCATGAAGACCGAAAAGATAGCTACAACCGACAATAATCAGCAGAAGAATAATGAGACCAAACACGAAGCGAATAATCATCCGTGATAGCCCTCATCGACGAGAAGTTCAGTCTCGGTAATAGCATTGACGGCAAGTTCATCACAACGCTCGTTTAACGGGTCGCCGGCATGACCTTTTGTCCAATGGAACGTGACACTTTGCTCTTCGAGTAATGCAAGCATCCGCATCCATAAGTCTTTGTTAATTACGGGTTGTTTGTCGGCTTTACGCCAATTTCTCTTCACCCAATTGCGGAGCCAGCCCTCTTCAATGGCTTTGACGATATATTGTGAATCGGTAAAGATTTTCACTCTGCACGGTACTTTCAGCGATTCGAGTCCTGTGATTACCCCCAGAAGCTCCATCCGATTATTCGTGGTGCGCTTATAGCCTTGCGACAATTCCTTGCGATGACCTTGCTCGCCGATGAGAATAAGACCATAACCACCCGGACCCGGATTGCCCGAGCAGGCGCCGTCTGTGTAGATCGTAACAAGTGGACGGGCAAGAGCCTCAGGCATTGAGTAATATTATTAAATGTAGTACGCAGTATTAAATACAAATATACGGAATTGAGTAGTCGCTCGACTAACGACTCTCTTACACCAATGTGATCTGAGTAATCTCCGGTGGGCAGTTCAAGCGCATTGGCAGTGCGACCGTGCCGAGACCACGACTCACATACATTTGTGTTTTACTGATGTTTGCAGGATCGAGATACAAGCCTTCAATATATTTCGAGGCGAATGCACTTGGGCAAATAACGGTCTTGCCGAAACGGGCAAGCACAATCTGCCCGCCGTGTGTATGACCTGAGAGCATCAAGCCGACATTTGTTTTGGTGTAATCTTCAAAACGATATGGTTTATGATTCATCAGAATCGTCGCAGCATTGGTCGGGACGTTTTTGAAGACGGCTTCGATATGCGGTGCCGGTTTGCCGTCAACATATTGCACGATACCTTCGGCATCAATATCATCGACACCAAGAATATAAAGTGCGGCTCCGTTGCGATGAAGAACAAAATTATCATTGCGAAGCATAAGGATACCCGCACTGGTAATTCCTTCGCTGACCAAATCAGCATCAACATAAAATTCGTGATTCCCGGTGGTTGCAAACACACCCATCGGGGCACGAAGCTCGGAAAGTGCTTCAACCACCGGAGGTAATTCGTTGCGATGGCTGGTGACGAAATCACCGGGCAGGAGAATAATATCGGAGCGAAGGTCGTTAATGATCTTCACGATATTCTTCATATCCCCAAGTGTCATATAGGGGCTTGAATGAATATCGCTGGCAAGCGTGATGGTGGTGTTCTTAAATTCAGTCGGAAGATTAGGGATAGTAACGCTGATGCGTGAAACCTCGATGTTATTTCTCGACGCGATACCACCAACGCAACCCGCCACTGCAACCGCACTGACACCGACGATGCTACTATAAAGAAACCTTCGCCTTGAAATGATCGGCGATCGGTCTTGCTCTTGACTTTGATATTCTGTTTCGTTCATATTACGGATAGGCACGGTCAATGGTAGTTATTCTATCACAGTACGCCCCGAGCGCGGTCTGGTTACGAATAGTTTTACGAACAAATGGTATAATCCTACCGGAATGAGAATAAGTGTCCAGACAATAATCAGTGCTTGCCAGACAGTGAATGGAAATAATATCAACTTTGTCAGCAACGCCAATTCGTAGTGTATTTGTCGGCGTAGGAATAGGAAAATGATCGGCAGGTTCATCACGACAAAACCCCACTTCACTATACGAAGTACCTTCGCAGCGCGAAGAGGGAAGTCGCGGCGGATGAGTCGGGCAAGATTAAAATACACGAATACTTGCATTGCGATCAGTAGAGCACTAATCGCAAGAAAAAAGATCAAATATGACTCTTTTGATGGCATTGCAGGCACTCAAACGGAAATGAAGTAGGATTAATTTATTACAACCGCAAAAAAAATCTGAAGCTTCGTTGTTAGTAGAAGCATCAAATATTTCGTTGCCAGTGGCTAAGCCCACAATCACAACATGAGGTTTATAGATTAGCCCTTTAAAAAAAATTCGTATTATTGTACTCATAGATATCTATAATTACCCGATTGAGCACAACACCACCCAAGATCATTACCAAGTCACAACGACGCAGGAAGCTCCTGACGCTGATGATGATCGTGTTTTTATCGCTGTTCGCATTTGTATTGTTGCTCGACAAGATCCTACTGCCCTGGTACGTCAAGCGCGGCGAAGTCAGTGTGTTGCCGAAGGTTATTGGGATGAACGTTGATGCGGCAGTCGCCACACTTTCGCAAGCAGGCTACGACCCCATCCGCTACGAAACCCGTTTTGATGATAAATTAAAAGAAGGGACGATCATCCGTCAAACCCCTGAAGGCGGGGACGAGACCAAGCCCGGACGTAAAGTCTATCTCATTATTTCAAGTGGCAAAGAGATGGTCGTGATGCCTGATCTTACAGGCAAGAACCTTAAAGATGCACGCATTATGCTCGTGCGTGCGAATCTTGATCTCGGCAAAACCGATATGCAGTTTACCGATAGTATTGCAGGCGGTATTGTCTTCCGGCAAACCCCAGCACCCGGTACCAAAGTCGCTACTACTCAGAAGATCGACCTGATTGTCTCGCAAGGCTCTCGTGCGGGTAAGGTTGCTGTGCCCGATCTCACAGGGCTATCGGTCAACGAAGCAATGTTGCGACTTGGTAATCTCCGACTCGGAAAAGGCAATGAAACCGAATCCGAGCGCACCGAAGGCAAGCCAGGTATGATCTACGAACAAGCCCCCAAAGCAGGCGAACTTGTAGTTGAAGGAACAGCGGTAGATATCTTTATTGTGAAAGCCGTCGTAAAACCTCCGACTGAAGAGCATTAATTGATTGAGAGAAACCTCCTCTCCCTAAATCTTATTTATCTAAGAAGACGAGAATAATAAGACTACTCTATTATCACGATAGGTACGGTCGTTCGGACTGTTGCGCTTTCGATGCGAAGATAATAACTGCCAGATCGAAGCTGATTGAACGAGACGCTATTGGTGCCGGCTTTGATTGTTTGGTATGATGTGCTAATCTCGGTTCCGAGCATATCATAGAGCGAAAGTGTACTTTCACCTATCGGGTCAGAAGCGATGACGGTAAAGGTGCCGTGATTTGGGTTCGGCTGGATAAATAATTGCGGAAAGACACCCTTGAGCATATAATTGGTAATCGTCATAATACCGCATCCTCTTGGCGGGCAGACATATTTGGGAATGCCGTTGCCGATCGCGTACAAACATGGTGCTGCTTTGTTGAGAATCTCAAGCGAGTCAAGTGAGACGATAAAGCAATCCTCCCCGTCAGGGAACACCGTGAACGTCGCAAAGCCGGAGTTGGTATCTAATTGTAATTCGCTTTTGGTGATTCTGATTTTCGATCTCCCAAGCCACTGCTCGCCCGGAAGATCAAGTATTGTACCGGCGATCGAGAACGAGCCGGTATAGCGCATTCGAGTATCGTAGTGAATTATTAACTCGACATTCTCGCTCACAGGAAAACCGTTGAGCCGTATCGGGACATTTGCTGTGCCGCCAATCGTATCAACTCGAACGTAATTTGTAAATGGCTCGACGTAGGTGATGCCTTTGCCATAGCCATGCAACGGAGTAATAAATTGTGTGCCGTCCTTGAGTACCAAAACATAATATCCATTTTGTGGTCCGCTTGAATGAGGTCGAAACGACAGGAGTACCGTATCAAGGGACGACAATGAATCGGCGATGCCTTTGACGATAGTGTAATCAGCAGAGTCTGTACCAATGATATATTGCGTGTCTATTTTCGGTTGGCTACACAAGAGTGATGCAAAAACGATGCTTCTCACAACAGGAGTGTCACAATTGGCAAGTGTATCAGGTGTGAAGAGTTCGTAAGGAAATATACTGAGGTCTTCGTACGGAGAGATGTTTGTCAGTGAGTCGCCACCGCTATTACTTGTTTTGTAGATCGATCCATTGTTATCAACAGCAAGGATGATATTGCCATTGATAGGTGCGACGAGTCTTGTATCGAAAGTCGCACTTGGTCCGCCAATAATTTTCCAACTAATGCCTTTGTCGGTCGAACGAACAACACCATTATTTACGGTTTGCGCAAACAATGTTTTTCCGATAAGCACCAACGAGCCGCAGAAATAATAATTACTAATCCCAGGTGAGATAGGATGGCTGTCTTTACTCACCCAACTTGCACCCGCATCAGAAGACACGAGTATCTCGGCTTGCTTGTCAATTACTGAGTTGTTACAGCCTTCGTTTACGACAAATACTTGGTTCGGCTCACAGGGATTTACATCAAAGCTCCAGGTATCAAAATCTACCGTACCCGGTTGCGATGTCCATGTGTTGCCATAGTCTGTGGTCTTAAAAAGTGAGAGCGATCCTATCCCTCTTGCGGCATTACCTGCAAGCGCATAGGCTCCGCCGCCAATAAGCGGTCTGACCGCCGGAACGAGATTAGCAAGCGGTGCAGCTTTCCAAGTCAAGCCGCCGTCTTGTGTGGCGTCAATCACGCCACCGGCACCGGTAGCAACAAGAATATGATCGGGTGTACTCAGGAAGGTTGCGTTCAATGCACTTGCCGAACGATGTATCTCGGTCCAGGTCATTCCTTGATCGAGTGTACGGTACACACTTCCATTATGTGTAGAGACAATGCCGATCATAAAATCGAAGAAGTTTATGTCGTCAATGTAATCATTAGGAAAAATGAGGGGAGATCGTTTGGTCCAAGTGGAACCGCTATCACGAGACATCCATACTTCGTGAGTACCAGCCCAGACGACACCACTTTTATGAATGATTGCGCCCATTCCAAAATCTTGCTTACCCAGCAAGTTCGGAGCAACGAGATTCCATTGTGCACTTACGCCATTATAGGTGCAGATCAGTAATACTATCGAAAAAAGCAACAAACGTATCGTCGGTTTACTCATCATTGTCTAATCAACAACAGTTAAGGGTAGTTTCGTTAATGCCAGTAAAGATTAATGTATAAATTAACAATCTGATCTTAGAAAGAACATCTTTCACCAAAGCCTCCTGAGAGAGAAACAATAACTGATATTGAGACAGTTGAAACGTGCTCTTGAAGGGTACGTACAGATATTTAAGTATCTTCGATGGAACAGAGCAAATCGCATGCCTGTTCGGGGTAGATATGTTTCAACGGGTATGATTGTAATTACCCATAATCATTTATTAATGAGCTATTTTAACCGTTCTTACGGACGTGGCAGTGGTTTTTTGAGTTCGATGATGGCGGGTGCTCCTGCTGTTAAAGCTATACTCCTTACAAACATTGGTGTATTCTTGTTTGAGATGCTTTTTGGTACGCTGAGAATTGGCGGCATACCAATCGAAGGCTACATTAAATATTTTTTGTACTTGTGGCCCCCGGGCTCTGATTATTTCTATCCATGGCAGTTTGTGAGTTATATGTTCCTTCACGGGGGCTTCTCGCATATATTCTTTAATATGCTGGCGTTGGTGATTTTTGGTCCGACGCTTGAGACTACTTGGGGTTCGAAGAAGTTTTTGATCTACTATTTCTTATGCGGGCTTGGTGGCGGTTTAGCACACTCGCTTATCTCCCCAATGATTGCCGGAGGGGCAGGTCCGCTTGTCGGAGCATCAGGCGCTATTTTTGGTTTGTTGGCTGCGTTCGGGTTAATGTTTCCCGATCAAATGCTCTTAGTATTTTTCTTTGTTCCGATGAAGGCAAAGTATGCCGTGTTGTTTTTTATTATGTTTGAAGTATTCTCAGTCAAAGCCAACGATGGTGTAGGGCATTTAGCTCACTTAGGCGGAGCCGTTGTCGGGATAACCTACTTGCTGATCGAAGGTAGTGCGGTCAATCCGTTTAAGCGTCGAGGACCAAGAAACGATTCGCCGTGGCAGCCACCACGCAATGGCGGTTTTGCAGGAAAACGTTTTGGTACGTCCGATGATGATATGATGGATGCAGAGTATCATGACATCGGCGCAACGAAAACGTATGGCTCTTCGACCAACACTGCCACACGAGTAATCACTCAAGAGGATATTGATCGTATTTTAGATAAGATCGCCGCTTCGGGTTATCAGAATCTTACAAGTGAAGAACACGAAATACTCAAAGAAGCATCGCGTAAGGCAAACGAACGTAAATAATTATTCAAATGGATCTCTCATTACCAATTATCAGCCCCTCGACAGGTCTCGATAGCTTCAAGAACAATCGTCGTCCTTCGAGACGAGTAATGGTCGGCGATGTGCCTGTCGGTGGCGGAGCACCAATCTCGGTGCAGACCATGACCAAGACCAAGACGGGTGACGTCAAGGCAACGCTCGAACAAATACGCCGATGCGAAGAAGCAGGCGTGGACATTGTTCGTGTAACCGTTAATGATTGGGATGCAGCCGAAGGTATCAAGGAGATAGTTAAAGGCACGAAGATGCCGATCGTCGCTGACATTCATATCAATCACGTATTCGCTATCAAAGCGCTCGAAGCAGGTGTTGCGAAGGTACGTTTGAATCCGGGAAATATCGGTTCGCTCGAACGTATTCATACCGTACTTGGAATGGCAAAGGAGCGTAACACTCCTATTCGAATTGGCGTGAACTCCGGCTCGCTCGAAAAAGATATTCTTGAAAAACATGGCTACCCGACAGCCGAAGCATTGTTCGAATCAGCAATGCGCCACGTTGAGATTTGCGAAGACTTTGGTTTTAGCGATGTGATCATCAGTGTGAAGTCAACAGATGTTCGTTTGATGATTGCTGCCTATCGTTTGATCTCCGAGCGTACCGATTATCCATTACATCTTGGTGTGACCGAAGCAGGGACAATCAGAGTTGGCACGATCAAATCATCAGTAGGTATCGGGACATTGCTTGCTGAAGGTATTGGTGATACGATTAGAGTTTCATTGACCGACGAACCCGAAAGAGAAGTCGAAGTAGGAAAAGAAATACTTCGTTCGCTGTCGCTTGCAAGTCGAAATGTCGAGATTATCGCTTGCCCGACGTGCGGAAGATTAGAGATTGATCTATTCAAAGTCTGCGAAGAGCTTGAGCAAGCGACCGCTCATATCAAAAAACCTGTGAAGGTAGCGATTTTAGGATGCGTCGTCAATGGTCCGGGCGAAGCTGCCGAAGCCGACATCGGCATCGCCGCAGGTGGTGGAGTCGGAATACTCTATCGCAAAGGCGAAGTCGTCAGGAAGATTAAAGAATCGGAGATCGTGGAAGTACTGCTCGAAGAGATCAATAACTTCCAACCGAATTAATCGTCCGATAAAACTTCTTTATTCCTACGCCGCTTCTTCAGCGGCGTTTCTTTTTGGGAAATAGCCCAAGTCTTGATTTTGAACCACGAACGCTTATCTCCCGTTTATATGCTTATTCAAACTTCACCGACGATGGCATCCTACCGACTCATCAAGACCCAACTCGAACATCCGATCTATACAATCACCCTTGCACGTCCGGAAAAACGGAATGCACTTTCGCCTGAGTTGATTGCAGAAATATCTTCGGCATTTGATGAAGCCCGTCATGATGAAGATGTCCGAGTGGTTATTCTGACCGGAGAAGGGAATACATTCTGTGCCGGAGCGGATCTTGAATATATTCAAAAGCTTTCGGCATTCTCTGCAGAAGAAAATCTTGCGGACTCAAGAAATCTTCGTGATCTCTTTTGGAAAATATATACCTTCCCAAAAATAGTGATAGCACAAGTCCACGGTGCTGCGCTTGCCGGTGGTTGTGGGCTTGCCAATGTCTGCGACGTTGTTTTTGCCAGCGATGACTCACAATTTGGCTATACGGAAACACTCATCGGATTTATTCCTGCACTGGTATCGGTATTCCTTACCCGAAAGATCGGCGAACAGCACGCTCGTGAATTATTACTCTCAGCACGAAAAATAACCGCCGAGGAAGCCTATTCACTTGGGATGGTTAATGCAGTAGTGTCGTGCCCGGAGCTTGAAGCAACAGTAAAAAGTTATGCACTGACCGTGGCAAAAAATTCTCCGACGGCAGTTGCCCTTACCAAACGATTGCTCTCGACGATCTCAGGGATGGGTATGGAAGCCGCTTTAGAATACGCCGCTTCTATGAATGCACTTGCACGGGGGACTGACGATTGTAAAAGGGGAATTGCGTCGTTCTTAGAAAAAAAATAACACTATCCGTGCATCACCGCTTTCGAATCGAGCGAGCGAACGATCTTTGCTTCGATCGCTTGCATCTCTTCTAATCGCTTCTCAACCTCTTCTTCAGGAAAGTAGAGCTTTGCCAATTTCAAAAATAAATTTCTGTGTCGCGCTTCGCTTGCCAAGAGCGACCGATAAAACTCTTTGAGGTCATCTTCTGGTGTATGCTCACTTAGTAGTTGGAAACGCTCGCAGGAGCGTGCTTCAATCAACGAACTCACAATCAGCTTATCAAGCAACCGTAGTGGTTCATTCTTTCTCAAATGTTCGAAGAGCGCCTGAACATAATTATCTCCCGGATCACGTTCGAGTGGCAAGTTGCGCTCTTTCAATTTACGAACGACCATTTGGAAATGACTCATCTCCTCGATTGAGAGTTCAGCCATTGCATCCACTAATTCCGCTCGTTCGGGATATCGGCTCATCAACGAGATTGCCATGACTGAGGCTTTTTTCTCGCAATGAGCATGATCGGTCAAGAGCAAAGCACTATTGTCCTTGACTCTGGCTATCCATTCGGCATTTGATTCACATTGCAATCCTAGCATTTTACTATAACAGCATCTATTACCGGAAGGTTGATTTTTGATAAAATTAGCGTTTAAAGTACATTATGGGAATTTTTTTATCATTTTGACCTTTACTCTATACAGAAGACCACTTAGCGGGATGTTTTTGTGTCGTTTGTCCCCTAAAAAATACATTATTTTCATTTTTGTGTATTTTTTCTTGTAACTTTGGGGGGTCTTAATAGTTTTACTATATAGAGGAGTGCTCCGGTAGGGGTAATCCTTACGAATTTCGGGATTTTTTATACATTATCGAGATCAGAACCATGAATATACTGAAACGCATTGGATTAACGGTACTCCTGGCGGCAGTGTTGCTGACAAGTTTTACGAACAGCTCTCGTGCCCAGTTGAACGCTGACGGTAAAGACTTCTATGTAGGTCTATTATATCCGTCATTTATGAACCAAAACATCAGCTTCTTTGGTCGTAACGTCCAAGGATTCTATGGTGCTTACCTGCTTATTTCGAGTTATTATAATAACGCGGTAACAGTGA
>JANYDV010000228.1 GCA_025363505.1 Bacteroidota bacterium | reverse complement strand
AACTCAGCACGATCCTGACGTTACCCAAGAACAGATTCGCGAAGACGTGATCAAGAATGTGATACCGCGAGTGATTCCTTCAGATTTAATGGATGCAAATGTCATCATTCACGTAAATCCTACCGGACGTTTTGAAATTGGCGGACCTCATGGTGATACCGGTTTGACCGGTCGCAAGATTATCGTTGATACTTATGGCGGCAAAGCACCGCACGGTGGTGGTGCGTTTTCCGGGAAAGATCCATCGAAGGTTGATCGTTCTGCGGCGTATGCGGCACGTCACGTTGCAAAGAATATTGTCGCGGCAGGACTTGCCGAAGAGTGTACCGTTCAACTTGCGTATGCCATCGGTGTGGCGCAACCTGTATCGGTGTTTGTTACCACTCACGGTAGCGGCAAAATAAACGACGAGGAATTGTCGTTGATTATCAAAGACAATGTTGATCTGACCCCGCGTGGTATCATCAGCCGTCTTGATCTGAAACGCCCGATCTATCAGGCAACCGCAGCATACGGACATTTTGGTCGTGATGAGTTTTCTTGGGAAAAACTCGACCTCGTACCGATGCTGAAGGCTCAAGCAGAGAAGGTAATGGTAACAGCCTAACATTTAGCACAAATATCTAAAGCGGTTGATCTAAAAAATCGACCGCTTTTTTTTTGGAAGTTTCTTGAAGATATTCCTTGTAAATAGTGTTGTGAATTAATGATTGATATTCTGGGCATAGGTGAGGCACTGATTGAGTACAGTGAGCAATCTCATGGTATCTACCGACAGTCGTTTGCCGGTGATGTACTCAATACGTTGTATTATGCATCTCGGCTTGGTTGCACCGTGTCTTTCTTAACACAATTTGGTCACGATAACTTTACCAACGATCTCATTACATTTCTTGATCGTGCCGGAATCGATCATTCCCAGTGTATCATTTCTCAAGACAAAAATAATGGGCTCTATATCATTCGCACTGGAAATGGCGAACCATCTTTCACATTCTTTCGCGAGAACTCTGCCGCGCGTGAGACGTTTGTAACAGGTGAGATACATCATATTTACCAATATGTTCAAAACAGCAAAGTAATGATATTCTCTGCGATAGGACTTGCTGTCTTTCGTAATGTCGAATCGCTACTTGAACTCTTGAAAGTCAGGCGACCGGACCAACTCCTTTATTTCGATGCAAACGTTCGCGAATCACTCTGGAGCAATACTCAACGACTAAAGCAATGGCTAGTTGAGCTTGCTACTGTTGTGGACGTGCTTTCTATTTCGGTGTCAGACCATGAAAAATTATTTTCAGAACAAGCGCCAAAAACAATTCTTGAATATTATATTGCACTTGGATATTCAACGATCATCTTGCGAAACGGCGCAGAAGATGTTTGGCTCTATTCGAATGATTCAATTGACACCATACCTGTCGAAAAGTTGAGCAAGGTTGTTGATGCAACCGGTGCCGGAGATGCATTTAATGCAGGATATATTTGTAGTTGTTTAAAACAAAATTCCCCACGAACATCTGTTATTAATGGAAACAAAGCAGCACAGCAAATCTTGGGGCATCATGGCGGAATAGTCGCTGAGTTTGATCCATCACAAGTTCTTCTATCATCGATATGAATATTCATTTTATCGGGAATGCCCATCTCGATCCGGCTTGGATGTGGCAATTAGATGAGGGATACTCAGCATTTGCTGCTACTTGTCGCTCAGCGCTCGATAGAATCAGGGAGACTGATGAGTTTCTTTTTACTGTTTCATCAGCTGCGTGCTTTGAATTTATTGAAAAGTCCGATCCATATTTGTTTTCACAGATCGTCACGGCAGTAAAAAGTGGTCGTTGGTCTCTCGTGGGTGGCTGGTGGTGCGAGCCTGATTGTAATCTCCCGAATGGTGAGTCTTTTTTGCGACAAGGACTTTACGGGCAATCATATTTTCAATCCCGATTTGGTGTATTCTGTGATACCGGATTTTGCATTGACTCATTCGGTCATAATGCAAACATCCCGATGCTCCTGCGAGCATCCGGGATGAATAATTATGTTTTTATGCGTCCGGAACAGCATGAAAAAAAAATGCCCGATTCGCTCTTTCATTGGCGGTCTCAAAATGGGGATGAAGTATTGTCATATCGAATTCCGCTTCACTATTCAAATTTTGAGTTGAGTGTAGAACAAAAAATAAATGCACTCTCGTCATATCCACTCTACAGCGACAAACATCCGTGGATGATATTCTACGGTGTTGGAAATCACGGTGGGGGACCCACAACGGAGCAGATTAGACAAGTTATTGGTATTTGTAATTCCTCAGAGGTCAGTGGGAAATTCAGTTCACCTACAAAATTTTTCTCAGAAATTCGAGAATCACCTATAAATATTTCTCGCTATGAAGGGGAGATTCAACCGCATGCTATCGGTGCGTATAGTGCCCACCGACAAATAAAGGCATTGAATCGTCAAGCAGAATCCGCGCTTGTTCGAGCGGAAATTTTATCTGTTCTCTCAGATCAAACCGTCGATCTATCATCAGATTGGTCCTCACTTGAAGAAGCATGGAAGCTTGTACTTCTCAATCAATTTCACGATACTCTCGGCGGTGTTGCGATCAAAGAAGCAATGGACGATGCAGTGCTTTCTTATCACGAGGCAATCTCGATTGCTTCACGCAACGAACAATTAGCCGTTTCTCGGATCGCTTCTCAGATAGACACTTCTGATTTTATTGAATCGCTGGTGGTGTTTAATGCCAATGTATTCGCCGTTCACTCAGCGATAGAGTTCGAGCTATGGCATCCAAGCGCAAGCGAACAACAAGAATATCTTTATGATGTGACATTGGTCGATCAGCTTGGTCGCCATATCGCAACACAACAGATTGAATCGTCGGGGAAGATCAATGGAGATAGAGTACGGTTCGTTGCTGAAGTCGATTTGCCTTCTTTAGGTTGGAATACCTTTGGTATCATTCGTAATCTCAAGACTGAGCAACCTTCGTCTTTGCATATTGATGAACAAACACTATCTAATAGTATTTGCAAACTTGACTATACTTCGGCAGCAGTATATAATGATCCGAGCGATACATGGGGTCATGAGCTGCTCGGTTTTACTAAGCAGGAAGGAGTATTTTCCGTTTTGAAAAGGGAAGTACTTGAGCGCGGACCTATTCGTGTGAGACTTCGCATTACCAGTAAGTATAATACTTCTGAACTTCGAGAAGATTTTATCCTCTATAATCATTCAAACATCATTGAGCATCGTCTAAAGCTCGATTGGCATGAGAAACGCAAGGTTTGTAAACTCCGCTATGCCCATAGCTTAAGCTTACCTGAAGTTTGTTATGAAATACCCTATGGCACTATCACCAGACCTGCCGATGGTAATGAGGTGCCGGTCGGGACTTGGGCATTCGCGCAAAGTGGCGGAAAGGGGATTGGAATTATAGCCCCGAGCAAGTCAAGTTACAGTGCCGATGAGAAGTATCTTACTCTCACGATTGCCCGTTCAGCATTGTATGCTCATCACGAACCACCTCATAAACTTGAGCCTTCGGAAACTCTAAATTACCTCGATCAAGGAGATCAGGAATTCACCAATTTTATAGTGCTTGGAGCTTCAGATTGGCAGTCTGCCCGAAGGCCTTACCTTTCAGCAGAGAGCTCAAATCCACCAATTTGCCATGTCGAGTACTCACACGTAGGTAGGCTTCAGAAGAAATTTTCACTGATGAGTCTCGAAAATGGTGGGATTGTTTCCGTTGTAAAATCGCCATATAAAGACAATCTAAAAAAAACTGTAATTATAAGAATTCAAAATAGTTACAGCGATGAGCTAAACTCAATCATTATGTATAAATCAGCTGTTTTACCTTATAATTTTCAATTAAAAGGCTTTGCTGTTAAGACATTCAAGCTAACGTCGGATTCCGTGGTAGAATGTAATGCTCTTGAAATCTGAATATTTCTGCTCAAGTTCTTGTAACTTTGGGGGTCCTCAAGCGTTTCTAAT
>JANYDV010000202.1 GCA_025363505.1 Bacteroidota bacterium | reverse complement strand
GAAATGAACATTCTTTCTGATGATCGAACATAAAAAATAAAATAATACCCACGCCGGAAGCAGTACAGGTGTGCAAACAGCCGTAATCGCTGCGGCGGTGGCAAGACCACGACCACCATGAAAACGAATCCAAATTGAATAACAATGACCCAACACAATTGAAGCAACAGCGAACGGTATCAGGTCAATTCTTTTTTGTATAACCAGAAAAATGATCGGAATTAAACCCTTTAAAATATCAAGTATCAGCACTGCTATGCCGATTGCTTTGTTTGCTGTGACTTCATAAGCGTTGCGTGCACCAATGTTTCCCGAGCCTTCGGTGCGGAGATCGCGAACACCAAAACTTCGGGCAACGAGATAACCGTTCGGAATAGAACCGAAGAGGTAACCGATAATAATAATGATGGTAATGTCCATTAAGTTGGTATAAGTGAGTGTAGCAACACTATCGTCGGAAAAATGCCTTCAATGAAAGGATGATATATGAAAAATGTTGTAATAAAAGAGTTATTAACCTCTGCCGTCGAACTTGCCAGAACGGCAGGCGAATATGCACTCGCAGCTCAACGAGGGACACTCAAGATAGAATCCAAAACAAACGAGTTCGATCTTGTTACTCACATCGATAAATACAATGAAGATTTGATCAGAGATGCTATCGCAAAAAAATATCCCTCACATATATTTCTCGGAGAGGAATCAGGTGCCTCTAAAAATGTTGGCGAGATTAAGTGGATCGTTGATCCAATAGACGGTACATTGAATTACGCTCACCAATTACCAATCTGGTGCGTCTCAATTGGTATTGAGGTTGCCGGAGTCATCGAATGTGGAGTCGTGTTCGACCCATCAAGAGATGAGTGTTTTACAACAATACGAGGCGGGGGATCATTTTTAAATGAGAAAGAGATAAGAGTTTCGCTTCAAAATGACCCTAAACGTTCTATGTATGTTACCGGATTTCCTTACAACATTGCCGAAGACCCTCACAATGATATAGACCGGTTCGGTAGATTTCTGCGAAAAGGTTTAATTGTCCGTAGGCTCGGTAGTGCCGCTCTCGATCTTGCGTATGTGGCTGCCGGTAGATTCGATGGCTTTTATGAAGGAGGTCTTTCTGCTTGGGATACAGCAGCCGGAGCATTAATGGTGCGCGAGGCAGGAGGAATGACTACTCATTTCAACGGCACACCATATTCGGTTTACGAACAGTCCATCATTGCATCGAACGGTCTGCAACATCAGATGCTTTCAGAAATCATTCTTGATTAGAAAGTGACTGTTGCCTTTTTTGTTGTTGCATCGTATGTTGTGGTGAATCGAGTAAGGTTAGACTGGCTTGGTCCGCTGGTTACTGTTCCATTGAGGTCGAAGAGCGAATTATGGCAATTGCAAATAATTGTTGAACCGCTGAGATCGACATTTGGGTATGAACAGTTTTCATGAGGACAGACAAGCAAGATAGTCTCATACGAAGTTGAGCTTTTGCGAACGACCAGCAAACCTCTACTGCTTGCCGGTGCTGTGGCATGAACAGCTGTATTATCTGTTGTTAATGATGAAACATCAACCACTAATGTCTTTCCGGCATCTGCCCCGGCACCAAGATCTGTTGCGGTGGTGCTACTACAACTTTGTAAGATAGACCCAAAACTCCCAATGATGGTAATTCCTGCAACCGCAGAGCCAAATTTTTTCAAAAAGTCCCTACGATTTTGTTCATTATTGCTCAGTTCGTTACTCATAATTTTCTCCAAGTCTTAAATATTGTGTTCGTTTACAATATGTGACACTACAGACTGGTAATGATTTCTAAGGGGGCGGATTTGTGACCTAAAATATAGAGCATCCTTAATTATGCAAAATAGTAGGCAAACGAAAGGGCGGGTTAAACCGCCTTTCATCTAAAAACAATAAAACATTACATCCTTGCTGCTTTCAAAACACCAAGTCCGAAGATAACCATAAGCACTAAAGCACTACTTGGAGAATGGTCATCAATACCATATAGACAACAATAAGACAGACAGCCGACACGACCATATACATTACGGTCTTATCACCCGGCGTTTTCATTGTATGTGGGAGTCCCAAATAGAAAAGATAGATACCGTAGAGACCAATTTCGATGGAACCCCATACAATGTCTATCGCCAGTCGATCATTGCGACGAATGGTTTGCAGCATCAAATGCTTTCAGAAATCATTAATGTGTAATGCTACTCCTGATCTAGTTATCTGGGGAAGTAGTTAAGAGAATTTAATACTAACAGTTTTCGTGGTGCTTTTAAAAACTGTTTCATATTGATCGAGCCGCGATCCCGGCGGAGCAGGACCTCTCGTTCGGAAACCATTAAGATCATATTCAGAGCCATGGCATTGACAACTAATTTTTATGCCACGGAGATCTACAGATGGAAATCTGCAACCTTCATGCTTACACACCAATCGAAGTGCAACGTAGGTTGTCGAGCTTTTGCGTATGACAATAACCGGTTCTTTCTCGGGGTTTTCTGTATATACCGCTTGATTGTCACCGGATAATAGTGAGACATCTACCCTTCCGATGATCGAGTTATTGGAAGAATTTACCAATGAATCAGAATTGGAGCAGCAACTTTCAAATATCGGAGCTACTACACCCAGTATCGTGATACCGACAAGCGCATCTCCAAAGTGTTTCAGAAAATCTCTTCTTGAGGAATTTTGGATGATGAGCAGATCATCGTTCATAATGTTTGCGTTGGAAGTCCGTTAGCGTTACTGTGGCTCGGATTGGGTTTTTATAACACAAGGGCGGTAAAAAACCGCCCTTGAATAATTATCCGAGAAAATAATATTTACATTGGCAATGTATGTGCTCCTGTGAGGGCACCCAGTCCGAAGATACCCATAAACACTCCTGTGAGAACGGTCATCAATACCATATAGACAACAATAAGACAGACAGCCGACACGACCATATACATTACGGTCTTATCGCCCGGCGTTTTCATTGTATGAGGGAGTCCCAAATAGAAAAGATAGATACCGTAGAGACCAAACAAGCCACCAATCCACCCAATAAATGGCAAGATCGCCAGAATACCGCCAACATACGACGCAGTTGAAGCATAGGCTACGGTTTGCATTGCTCTGCCGGTACTTTTTTCTGAACCGAATGAAGGAGCTAATGCACTAATGATCAATGCCGTAACCCAAACCGAGATTCCTCCGGTCACAAGGATTAGCACAGCAGTGTAGATACCCCAGGTCATAGCATATGCACCATAATGACCACTACCCCAAATGAGTCCATGCCCGATGAACGCACATAGAGCATCAATGACGATCCAGGGCACGACATAGCCCATAAATACTTTCATTGGATCCGGATCTTCGGTTGCCACAACTGCCCATTCCGTCTTCGGCGTCATTAGCATATTTTTAGCACGGTCGATCAATCCCATAGTGTTTCCTCCAATTGGTGAATGTAGATGAAAATGTCAAGTAAACGAGTACTAATTTAAGCAATAATTTTGCTATTTCCAAATAATCATTGACTTAGGGGGAATATTGCTCCGGAAGACATCCGATTTTACAGCCATAATTTGTAGTGAGTTTTGTTGGACAAGGAAGCAACCATTCTTACGCCTACCACCATATCTCATTATTTTTCAACAAATTAAGGATATAAAATACTTATTGTTGTATCATACTCACCTGGTGCTCATAGTTGTAATCCGGTAATTTTGATCGAAGACAAAGGGTAAAAAATGAATCTCTATTAAGGGTATAGGCCACTGTTGAGATAGGTTGTGGTGCCCCATTTATCAACTATAATATACGAAGTACATCAGTGTTTGTTAAGGTGTCTATTGATTTTAATTTACTTTTTTTTATTTGTTGCCAATAAAGACAACTCCAGAACGGCTAACTATTTTAGATAAAGTTCTCAAGGATGATTCGTAATTCTTCTTGGGAGCTAATGAGCACTTCTCGGGCTTTTGCTCCATCTGGTGGTCCGACGATACCGACGCGTTCGAGTTCGTCTACCATTCTTGCGGCGCGTGAGTAGCCAACTTTTAATCGGCGTTGGAGCATCGACGTACTTGCAGATTTATTTTGAAAGACACATTTTGCTGCATCTTGGAACATTGGGTCAAGATCGCCTTCGTCATACGATCCGCCGCCGCCTTTTTGTTTGAGCGATGGCAGGCGCCATTGACGCGAATATGAACATCCCGGTCCTTTTTGATTAGCAACAGCTTCAACAATCGCTTCCACTTCATCAGTCGAAATGTAAGGTGCTTGTAGCCGTATCGGCTTTGGTGTGCCACTGGGCAGATACAACATATCACCGTTGCCGAGGAGTTGTTCAGCACCCATCGAATCGAGAATGGTACGCGAGTCAACTTTAGTCGCCACTTGATATGCAATACGAGCAGGGAAGTTTGCCTTGATGACACCGGTGATGACATCAACCGACGGACGCTGTGTCGCTAAGATGAGATGGATACCGACTGCACGCGCCATTTGAGCAAGACGGCAGATCGGTTCTTCGATGTCTTTGCCGGCGGTAATCATCAGATCGGCTAATTCATCGATGATCACAACAATGTATGGCAAATGATAATGTTGTTCTGATTGTGTGCTCTTGAGTTTTCCTTGTGCGACTTTTAAGTTGTAATCAGTCAACGAGCGTACTGCGGCTTTTGCAAGGCGATCATATCTTTTTTCCATCTCGATGACACATGCTTGCAGTGCGAGCACGGCATACGCCGGTGTGGTAACGATTTCTTCGCCAATTTCTGCTGAAGTGATCAAGAAGTGATCTTTGAGTGCCCGGTAAAGTGAAAGCTCAATCTTTTTCGGATCGACGATGACAAATTTTACATCCTTCGGACTCTTTGAATAGAGCAATGAAGTCAAAATGCCATTGACGCCAACAGATTTACCGGCTCCGGTTGCACCGGCGATAAGTAAATGCGGCATTTTCGAAAGATCATCAATATAAACATCGCCGGAGATTGTCTTGCCAAGAGCAAGGGGCAAATTCATTTTTGAATTGATGAACGCCGGATTCTCTAATACCGAACGCATCGAGACCATCTTTGGATGGTCGTTCGGAATTTCGATCCCGATCGTGCCACGTCCCGGCATCGGAGCAATGATACGGATACCACGCGCTTTCATTGCCAGTGCAATGTCGTCGGTCAGATTACCGACGGTCGAAACTTTCACTCCATCAGCGGGGGTAAATTCATACAGGGTCACGACCGGTCCGGGTGTGACTACAATATTTTCGATCTCGACCCCGAACTGCGCAAGTTTATCACGTAGGATCGTGCCCTTTGCTGTGAGCTCTTCATTGTCAGTATCAACTTCATCACTGGCAGCACTTGGTCTGAGAAGTTCTAGCGACGGTGAACGATACTTCGACAGATTTTCATTGTAAGGATTTTCGGGCACGAAATCTGGTCCCATATCCGAAGGAAACAACGACTGTGATAATTTGCTGATCAATGGTGGTGCAACAATTGCCGGAATATCTATTACATCTTCGACAATGGCTTTCGAATGCGGTAATGCTTCGTTCGATAGTACCTTCTCATCCCCGATCTCAACAACAACTTCGGGTATCTGCTCATTAATTGGTTCTTCAATAAATGGCGGCGGCACAACTGCTTTCGGAATCTCAGGGGCAGAAGTGGATTTTACAACTTCGTCGGTCATATCACTAGGCAATATCCTTACTGCGCGTGTTGCTGACGGGATGCCTGTGCCACCGGCAGATAAACGTGACATCGCTGATGCTTTTTCGCCGAGCATCTCATCACTCTGTTTGCCAATGCGAGGGATTGGTTTGCTAAGTCCGTTCACACTTTTCGGCGCGGGGCGTATTTTTAGATACGGTGCTTCATTGCCATTTTGTTTTGCAGCAGTGTTTTGCCGAACAGTAATTATATCCCGAGCAGGATTGAGTTCTTCTTTGTACGCACTCTGTTCTTCAAGATCACTTTCTCGATGTTGAATCACAGTTTCTATTGCCGGTTTTACGATTTGGGGTTTTACCTTCGGTGCTTCTTTGATAACAACTTCCGGTTTGGATACGATGTCATCGGCTATTGTTGGGTCGCTTATATTCGAATTGTAATAGTCTTCTTCGTAAGTGGCAATCGTCTCGTCAGTAATTGCTGATGCGTTATATCGTTGCGCTTTACGATCAAGGCGTTCGGCACGTTTAGCTTCGCGCTTGTCCCAGAATTCTATTAATGATAATCTTGATTTTGCAGCAATACCACTATATCCACCCCTCAGACGTTGAAACGTCAGTTCGATATCAAGATCAATTGCAAACACGAGCATCACGACAAAGCTGGTTGCATAAATGATTAACGCACCAATCGAACCGATAAGACGTGTGAATGTCAAGCCGAGAAATTGTCCTACTGCGCCCGACCATTCGCGGTCAAGATGGGGAAGGGCAGTGATGAGCTGCGTTGTGCCGATTGTCGCTGAGAATAACACGGCACTGATAAGCATAAACGATGTCGCAAGCGTCAAGCGTTTACGCTGTTTTGCGCTAAAACGAAAAAGTGCAAGTGACCACCAGCCCATAAAGAACGGAAAGATGATTGCCGCGTAGCCGATGGTTTTATTAATTAAGAAATTCGCGATCATCGTGCCGATCAGCCCGACCCAGTTATGAACAGTGTCGGCATTTGCATTGACCACAGGATCGGATCTGAGAAAAATTGCCGGAAGATCAGAAATTTTCGTTTCAGCTTGTGGTGCATCTTGTGCACTGTAACTGACAATTGCCAGTAAAATAAATATCGCAATCACGACAAGAAAAACACCGAGTGCCTGACGTTTCTTTACGTCAGTATCCGGCTTCTTTGCCGGGGTCTTGAGCTTCAGCTCTATTTGCTCGCCGGAGTCAACTTGTTTTGTCGAGCGACGGCGCGGACGTGGTTTTGCCAGAATTTCCGGTTCATCATCAATGGGGTTCTGTTGGTCTTCGAGCTCTTCGGATAATCTCCGCGGCATTGGGCGCGAGTTCCGGGTGCGGCGGGTCCGGTTTGATGGTTCGATCGGCGGTGGAATATTTATCGGGTTGCGGCGTTCGTACGCCGGTGCGGCTACTTCCGAAAGTGGATCTTCAAATTCCTGAGGATAAAAAAACTCCTCATCTGATGGGGTATAATTGGGATCATTGGGCGGGTTGTTATATGCACGCGAAGAACCGTTCGCGCTGTTGCCCGATCGGTTATTGTATCCTGAAGCCTGTCGTGGCGTGCGTTGTCCTGGTTCCGTCACGATATTTTATAAATCCCCACAATTAGAAACATTTCCCCACAAAAATAACTCTTTTTTCTAACTATTGTTCACTTTATATGAAAATTCTTTAGCCGCGAGGCGATGGATATTTTAATATATTATCATAACTTATTGATAATAAATAGTTTAACAGTCGGGTTTGCTTGGGAAATGAGATTGAGGAATTAGACAATGGCATACCTGAAGTGGTTGCCCATTCATTTACATGGAATGCACAACGTGTATTTCAAGGAATCTCTCATTGTGAAATACGTGTGAACACATGGTCAAAGAGCTTCCAGAAATCTTGGTTCGGTAATAGTTAATTGCGGCAGATTTTAGAGAAGATGGATCAGTCAAAGACGATCTTCTTCTTAATTACAGTTTGATCCATCACTGGGACGAGCGGAACAGAATCTACTTTTGCGGATGTGATGATATCTTCGGCAAAACCGATCTGGGCGAGGTGTTTTCCGTGGTCGCTATTTTGTAATGTTCTGAGGATATCACCGCCATATTCTTTTGCTATCGAAAGGACGGTGCGCGCACTATCGGTCAGCTCGATCTCTTTGACTTGCATTAGTAAACTGAGCAACGCTCCGGCGCAAGTAGCATCTTCGAGCGAAAAGTCGTTCTCGCGACCACTGCAGATGATCACCAAACCGGTTTCTTCAAGATCATTTAATTCAGCAAGCACTCGTGCGCTGGCGCTGAGATTGACAAAGCTTGACACATAACAATGTCTTGCATATTTAGCTTTTGTTAATGCTACTGCTCCGTTGGTGGTCGTAAGGATCAGAGATTTTCCTTCGACAATCTCACGAGTATATTCGCTGGGGGAGTTGCCAAGGCGAAAGCCTTCGATTCGTTTGCCGCCGCGCTCGCCACAAAGCATGGTGGCAGTACTAAAAAGATTACCGACAATCTTCATTGCTTGATCGACCGATGCGACGGGAATTACCTCGCGTGCACCTGCAGCCATAGCATAGGTGATCGTGGTCGAGGCGCGCAGCACATCAATCACGACAATCGTCTTATCGCGAAGATCAAACTCATCAAGAGTTGCGGGACTAAAATATACTTTTACTGTTATCATTCACAAAATGTAAAACATCAGATGCGCTCTCGCAAAAAACAAGAGCGCACTACAACCATAAACAGAATGAAAATATCACTCGCCGGGCAAGGTTTCTTTTTTCTGAGGGGGAACAATAGTATTAAGTAGGTGCCCAAATTTTTAATTATTACTACTCTGCCAAGTGAATTATTTTTCCTGAACTCCTCTTTAATACAAACTATACCACTAACGAAAAAAAATGCAATACACTTACTTAGGACGTACAGGGCTACAAATAAGCAAGCTCTGTCTTGGAACAATGAACTTCGGTCCTGTTACCAGCGAAGCTGATAGCTTTCGAATAATGGATGAAGCACTCGATCTCGGCATCAATTTTTTCGACACCTCGAATGTCTATGGTCGCCATCTCGGTAAGGGCGCGACCGAGGAGATCATCGGCAGGTGGTTTGCCCAAGGCGGCGGACGGCGCGAAAAAGTGATCCTTGCAACAAAGCTATTCGCCATGATGAATGAATGGCCCAATGCGGGCAAACTTTCTGCCTATCATATTGCTCGGGCTTGCGAAGCAAGTTTGAAACGTTTGCAGACTGATCATATTGAGCTCTATCAGATGCATCATATTTGGCGACAAGCATCGTGGGAAGAAATTTGGCAAGCAATGGAAATTCTTGTGCGTGATGGCAAAGTAACCTACATCGGTTCATCAAATTTTGCAGCATGGAATATTGTACAAGCAAATGAGATCGCCAAACACCGCAATTTTTTCGGACTTATCAGCGAGCAAAGTATTTATCACTTAAATGCTCGTACCATAGAACTTGAAATTATCCCAGCGTGTCGCGAGTATGGTATTGGTATATTACCTTGGAGTCCGCTCGGCGGTGGTTTGCTGGCAGGTGGTGCGTTAGAAAAAGTAAACAGTGACACTCGTCGTTCACAACTCACACCTCAACGCATCGACAAAGAGCGCACAAAAGTAATTGCCTATGAAGCACTTTGCAAAGAAATTGGAGAGAAGCCTTCAGATGTTGCTTTAAGTTGGCTTTTGCATAATGCGGTCGTTGCCGCACCGATCATCGGACCGCGAACCTCGGAACAACTCACTGCATCACTGAGAGCATTAGATGTTCAACTTAGTGGCGAAACATTAAAAAAACTTGATGAGATTTTTCCGGGTCCGGGTGGCGAAGCCACCGATCGCACCTCCCAATGGAGCCCTCGCCATGACCATCTCCGTCCGCGCCCTCGTCGTGTCGATCCTCGCCTCCCTCGCATTCCCGTTCGCATCACGCGCTCAGGAGGCGAAG
>JANYDV010000179.1 GCA_025363505.1 Bacteroidota bacterium | reverse complement strand
CGACTCATCTCTCGTTGAATCGCTTTCTTGACAGGTTCACTTTCAAGTTCGGTAATAATTTCAGTGATAATCGGCAATCGATTCTTCGGTGGCGTCTCAATGATCGAAAGATCACGTGCACCAAGAAGCGAGAAATTAAGGGTTCGAGGAATGGGCGTTGCTGTGAGTGTTAATGTATCAATTGTAGCCCGTAAGTAGCGTAGCTTTTCTTTGGCAGCAACTCCAAAACGATGTTCTTCATCAATGATCAGCAATCCAAGATCTCTAAATTCTATGTCTTTTGAAAGGATTCGATGTGTCCCGATCAACACATCAACTTTCCCCGCTACCACTCTTGCGAGCACTTCCTTTTGTTCTTTTGGCGATTTGAATCTTGAAAGTGAAGCAACATTGACTCCAAAACGCTCCAGGCGATCCTTAAATGAACGCTCGTGTTGCTCAGCGAGAATTGTGGTTGGCACCAATACTGCGACTTGTTTTTTGTCGAGTGCTGCCTTCATTGCCGCGCGCATTGCAATTTCGGTTTTACCGTATCCCACATCGCCACAAACAAGTCTGTCCATAGGCGATTGTGATTCCATATCTTTTTTTAGATCAATTGTTGCTTTCGCTTGGTCGGGGGTATCATCATATAAAAATGCAGCTTCCATTTCTTGTTGAATTACATCGTCAGCAGCGAAAGCAAAACCTTGCTGTTTTTTTCGTTTTGCGTAAAGACTAATCAATTCACGCGCAATGTCTTTGAGACGTTTCTTTGTTTTTTCTTTTGTTCGTTGCCACTCCGGGGAACCGAGTTTCGAGAGTTTGACACTATCGGGCATTACTTCGGCAGCCGAGTACTTTGAAAGTTTTCCGATGTAGTCAATATTCACAAATAACACATCGCTATCACGATAGGACAAGCGAACAACTTCTTGCTTCGAGCCCTGGATCTCTATCGTATCAAGTCCCATAAATTTTCCTATCCCCTTGTCTTCATGGACAAGAAGATCACCGCGCTTGAGTGCACGAAGTTCGCGCAGAGAGATACCTTTTGAGCGCGAGCTTCGCTTGCGGCTTGCAGTGCCGGCATCACGCTTGCGACCAAACAATTCACGCTCGGTAAATACAACAGTTTTCGCCTCAGGAGGAAGCATAAAACCAAACGCTAAGGTCGGAGTAATAAATTGAATTGACTTTTTTATTGCTGCCGGTTCGAGTGTGCTATCAACGTCACTTTCAGTAGAATCTTCTTCTTTGTGATGAAGCAACAGATCTTCTACGCGCATTAGTGATTCTCTGGCTTCGGCTGATAATGCTATCAACACTCCCTCTGATTCAAGTCTGTCAAACTCAAGACGTACTAATTTTAAGTTTGCCTGGAAATTAGGTTGACGTCTGATGCCAAAATCTATTTCTTTGTAATCCGAAATCGAAAAGTTTGTGAAAGCAATGCGACTTCTCGATCGAAGCACCTCGGCAAGCGCCACAGCGCCATCTTCCTCAAGTTTTGCGAGCATCCGTTCGGGCTCGAACAACATAACCAGCGAATCGCTATTGATATAGTCAAGCACAGTCGAAGTTGCAAGTCCGCTCTCGGTTTCGAGCGCATTCGGAATGAGCACAAGCTCCTGACGATGTGCAATAGAGCGTTGACTAATAATATCAAATTCGCGAATCGTTTCGATCACATCACCAAAAAATTCGATCCGATACGGAATTGTCTCCGTAAATGGAAAGACATCAATAATGCCGCCACGAATAGCAAAATCGCCGCAACTATCAACAAAATTCTTTTGCTCGAAATGATGCTCACGCAACCAGAGCTGTAACAAATCAAATCCAATCTCTTCGCCGCTATGCAAGGTCAACGTCTGGAATTTAAACCGTTCAAGTGTTGGCACGCCTGTTTTAAGACAATCAGCTTCGGCAATCACAATTAAAGGCTTAGTCTCAACACTGATGCGCTCAAGTGCTTCAAGCAACTGACCAATATTCTCGGTATCAATAGAATTCTTATGAAGTGCTTTGGTAACAGATGAGCGGTGCTCTACACGTGCAAACAGCACCACCTGCTCCTCGCCCAACAGGCGAGCAAGATCATCATATATCCGTTCTGCATCAAGGACTGTTTCGGCAACAATCAATATTTCCTGTTGCGTACTATCAAAAATTTGCGCTGTCAGCAATGCATCAAATGAAGGTATGACATTTGACAACTGCCACTTCGAGCTATCGTCCTTCAATTGCAACAGCAGCTCCTTTGTCTGTCCAAGCGGAGCCGTTAACTGAGAAAGCGTTTTAAAAAGCGGTGTCACGAATAAGTGAATATTTTAAAAAATAGCAAAGCCACCCACATCTTTCCTGAAGATGTGGGTGGTTTCATTAACACATCAACAATCTTTAGTAAGATATTGTCTCAGGGTTGGAAGTTTGCATCTCCGGGGGGTGCTCATTATAATCGAGTGGTCCGTCGAGTCGGGTCCTCAGATCATAATAGAAAGTAATAAGAAAAGCCGGAAGAAACGATGCAGTCAGGAATGAAACGATTGCCGATTCTAAGAATGTATTCACCAACACCGATTTCATTAACTCTAATAATTGACTGATATGTGGAGTATCACCGACAATATATGGCTTGATAACTTTATCAAAATCAATAGCGAAAATCGGTAGGAATCTATTTTATAGATATGTAGTCAAAAACCTGACCGATTTATGGTTCGGTGAAGTTTATTTGAAGTTTACTTCGATTACACGAGATTCACAAGAATAAAAACGTGTACTTTGTGGTACAAAAAATGAACCATC
>JANYDV010000166.1 GCA_025363505.1 Bacteroidota bacterium | reverse complement strand
GTGAGAAGGCGGAAATCTCTATTGATGATGTATTTAGATACTATTCACATGTAGTACGCGCAGAAAAAAAAGATAAATCTAAAGAGGTTGGCTTAAGGAAGTTCTACGCAAATAATAATTATGAACTCCTCAAACAACCTAATATAATGAGTAAAATAATGTCGTTGGCCAATTTCTGGCTTTATTTAAATAAAGGCTTATCCCCCGAAGATTTTGATCTTTCATTCGAAGCACGAAAGTATGTGCATTGTTTAGAATCATATCCAAACGAATTTTGGAAATACGCGACAAGCGTTTTTTTTGTTAAAAATCATCAAAATGACACTTTCGATGAAGATTTTATTAGATTCCTAAAAAGACTGGTTGCCTTTCTTTTCGCAAAATTTATTGATACCCCATCTGTTAATGCAATTAAGGATGATATATATTCAGCATGCATTTCAATCTATGAAGGGACAGAACCTCAATATAAATTTGGCTTAATTACAGACACATTTAAGACTAAGATATTAGACCACTCAACCTCACGGCTATCGAGATCTCTATTGTTATTAGATGCATACTTTGATGAAGATCAAAACAATATAATTCCATCAACATTCGATATAGAACACATTTTTCCCAAAAAATGGCAGGCAGCAAACTATCAAGGTTGGGACGAAAATACTGCACAAGATTTTCTGGAGAAATTTGGAAATAAAATTGTTTTTGAAAAAAAACTAAATATTCAAGCTGGCAACGGGTATTTTGGCAGAAAAAAGGAGAAATACGCACATTCAAGTATTCAAGCTGTCCGCAAGTTAACTCGATATGCAAATAATGACTGGGGTAAAGAAGATATTGAGAATAGGGAGAATGATTTTACTTCCAGATTGGTTGCTTTTTTGGAAGCTGAGCTCCTCCCCAGATTATAAACATTTAAATTATTAACCGTAGTGCTTGAAAAGTGCAATAGGTAACCAATTGTGTTTAAGTTCTGTATTATTATTGTTGTCGGCATCGCGAATTCTACCGTTGAAAACGGTGTTCTACGCCCGATTAAGAATATCTAACCAATGACCACAGTAGTAACAACGAAACGAGTATCCGCCTTCAAGAACGAACTAATTAAAGACTTTAGTATCCCGAAAGAGTATGGCTCGCAAGCCGCCGCAATTCGTGAAGCCAAAGCCAGTTACGGGGCTGTCTATCCGTTAGTTATTGGCACCGAGAAACCGAAAACCCAAGATTATATCATCTCGAAGAATCCTGCCCGCCCAAACGAAATTATTGGGAAGTTCTCGAAGGGGACGATCGGAATGGCACAACGCGCACTTGACACCGCCGCCCGCACATTCGAAACATGGAAGTTGACTCCTTACACCCAACGCGCCGAAATCCTATTGAAAGCATCGGCAATCGTGAAGCGCCGCCGATATGAGATTAACGCTTGGATGATACTCGAAGTCGGCAAGAACTTTGGCGAAGCAGATGGCGACACCGCCGAAGCAATTGATTTTCTCGAATTTTATGCTCGTGAGATGCTCCGGATCGGTGGGCAACAACCTGTTCATAAAAACAAGAACGAGCGCGGATATCTTGAATATATTCCGCTTGGTGTTGGGGTGATCGTCCCACCCTGGAATTTTCCGTTTGCGATTTTGGTCGGCACAGCCAGTGCGGCGATAGTCGCGGGTAATACAATCGTGCTCAAACCATCGAGCGACTCGCCGATGATGGGCTGGCTCTTCCATCAAATTATGGAAGAAGCGGGTCTTCCGCCTGGGGTGTTGAATTTCTTTACTGCACCCGGTGGGGAAATTGGCGACTATCTCATCAAAAGTCCGATGACTCGATTTATTTCATTCACCGGCTCGAAAGAAATTGGACTTCGGATTAACAATCTTGCAAGCCAACATCAGCCGACGCAAAAATGGATAAAGCGCGTCGTTGCTGAAATGGGTGGCAAAGACGGTATCATCGTCTCAAAAGATGCTGATATTGATGTTGCGGTCGAAGGTGTTGTTTCAGCGGCGTTTGGCTTTCAGGGTCAAAAATGTTCGGCGTGTTCGCGAGTGATTGTCGAACGTCCGATCTACGATGCTTTTGTAGCGGCACTCAAACCAAAAGTTGAAGCCCTGCAGATGGGCGATCCTGCCGAAAACAAAGCTGTCGGACCTGTCATTAATATCCGTTCGCAACAAAAGGCGATGGAGTATGTGGCAATCGGTAAAAAAGAAGCAACGCTTCTTTGCGGTGGCAAGACCATTGCTACCAATGGCGGATTTTATGTCGAGCCAACGGTATTTATTGATGTTCCGCCGACTTCGCGTCTTTCGCTTGAAGAAATTTTTGCTCCGGTGCTGTCAGTAATTCCCGTAAAAGACTTTGAAGAAGCATTGAAAGTCGCGAACAATACTGAGTTTGGTTTGACCGGTGCTGTTTATACTAAAAACAGATCACGTTTGGAACGTGCATCAAAAGAATTTTTTGTTGGCAATCTCTATCTCAATCGCAAATGCACGGGTGCATTAGTCGGTTCGCATCCATTCGGTGGATTTAATATGAGCGGGACCGATTCAAAAGCCGGTGGGCATGACTATCTCAAATTGTTCTTACAAGCGAAAGTCATAGCCGAGTATATGCCTGATGATAAAGTCAAACGCCCGGCACGTAAACTCAAACGTATTCCTAAACCATCCGCGACATCCGCCACTTCCGCCACAGAGTGATCAGGACCTACATCGAAGCAATAAACGACGCGCTTCGGTATGAGATGGGGCGTGATGAATCGGTGTTTTGTATTGGCGAGGATATTGGCGCATTCGGTGGGGCATTCAAAGCCACCAAAGGTCTTCTCGATCAGTTCGGCGCAGACCGCGTGATCGACACACCAATTGCCGAATCAGGCATTATCGGCGCGGCAATCGGAGCATCATTACAAGGTTTTCGTCCTGTCGCAGAGATGCAATTCTCCGACTTTATTGTTAATGGATTTAATCAAGTCGTCACCGTAGCCGCAACGACAGCATATCGTTGGGGGATTGGCGTACCGATTGTTATTCGTCTTCCGAGCGGTGCTGGTCTTAGCGGTGGACCGTTTCATTCTAAAAATCCTGAAGTATGGTTTGCACATCAGCCCGGGCTGAAGGTTGTTTGTCCCGCAACCCCTGCCGATGCAAAAGGTTTGTTGATTGCCGCCATCCGCGACCCAAATCCTGTGATGTATTTCGAGCATAAAAAGCTCTATCGTTCGCTCAAAGCTGAAGTGCCCGATGGCGAATATGTCGTCGAACTCGGCAAAGCGCGAATAGCCCGAGAGGGTAGCGATGCGACAATCATTACTTATGGCGGCACAGTGCCGATGGCAGTGCAAGTAGCCGAGGAAATCGCTGCCGAAGGTCACGGCTCGGTCGAGGTGATAGATTTACGTTCGTTAGTACCGCTCGATCACGAAGCAATTTTCACGAGCATTCGCAAAACAAACCGTGCGCTGATCTTGCACGAAGATAACATCACCGCCGGTTTCGGGGCAGAAATTTCGGCACTCATCACCGAGCAAGCCTTCGAATCTCTCGACGCGCCCATCACAAGAGTCGCCGCCTTCGACGCCCCAGTCCCATTCGCCCCCAACCTCGAAGCAGAAGTCTTGCCAAGCAAAGCAGAGTTGAAGGAAGCCGTTTTGGGGTTGTTGCGGTATTGAAAATTTATTTCAAATAAAGGAAAAAAAATGGATACTTGCTTTGTTATTCAACCATTTGATAAAGATCGTTTTGATCAACGTTATACTGATACATTTGAACCGGCAATTCGAGCAGCAGGATTAGAACCTTATCGTGTGGATAGAGACCCCGGTGTGAGAATACCCATTCAGGAAATAGAAGAGTCAATAAAATCGGCACGTATTTGCTTCGCGGAAATTACTTTGGACAATCCTAATGTCTGGTATGAACTTGGGTTTGCA
>JANYDV010000155.1 GCA_025363505.1 Bacteroidota bacterium | reverse complement strand
AAAGACCGTTACTGTTCCTTTTGTATTACCCGTATCTTCAGAAGCACCGGCAAGAACTCAGCTTCGATTCACGCCAAGCGCACCAAATGGTATCAGAACAGCATTACTTGATGTCACTTCGGTCAACGGCACACATCGCTTCGTCGTCTTGATTGCGAAAGTGCAATCAATCTTCAAGCCGACTATCACGAGCGTACCGTTTGATTCAATTTTCTTATGTACCGAGCAGGACAGAACGGTGACGATTCAAAATACAAACGACTTTGATATAACTGTCACCGATGCGTTGCTCGGTGGTATTGATGCCGCTGAATTTTCTATCGTCACTCCACAGCCGCCATTTATGGTGTCTGCCAATGGCACTCGCACAGTTATTCTTCGTTGTGCTCCGTCAAACGTCGGTTCGCTTTCGGCAGATATTACATTCAATTTTAATGTGCCAAAAGGCTATACAATAAATCAGCCCCTGAGCATCTCCGCTTCACAACTTTCGTCATCGTTTTGGGCATCAAAAAAATTGCACACGTTGCCGGGTGCAGATGTGCTTATGCCGATCTATGCCAATTCGCCGCTTGAAACATTTCAATCTCCAAGTTTCCGTCTGACGATCTCGTATGACCCGTCGCATCTTGAAGATTTTGATTATGTTCAAGACTATACCCATACCTCAACAGGTGCGTTCACGGTTGTTGGTGACACCGCAGGCTATCGCGAATATAATTATCAAACGCTTGATAATAGTATTGTTTCCGGAGGGATGCCAAATGATACAATGCCACTGGTGTACATCAAATTTCATACTCACTTAAATCCCGGCGAAGAACAACTTACCTTCTCGCAATCATATAACATTCAATATTCGATCAACTTCGACCGTAGTCCATTTCCAACAGCATGTGTGTTACTCTCTACCCCAAGCGGTGTGATCACTATTGATTCCAGTTGTTCCTCGGTTAGCTTATTTAAGCCGTTGCACGGACCCGATGATGCTGAGGTACAACGTGTCACCCCCAATCCTTCGACAACAGGAATCGTAGACGTCACGATCGATATACCGACTGATTCACCGGTAAGACTCGATGTGATCGACGTTCTTGGCAATACCATAAAGACTCTCGTCAATGAAGATTACAAGCGTGGCTACTATGATATTAATTGGAACACCGAGGGTATTCCGGCAGGCACATACTTCTTGCGCTTAAAGACATCCGGCACACAAAAACTCCGTCAAGTACTGATAATGCATTGAGTTCGACCGCTGAAAGAAAAGGTTTATATTATCGCCCGGCAATAATTGTTTTTGTCGGGATCATCATCGGCATTACCATTGCCGCATCTATTATTCCAGATAAGAGGATAGTACTACCAAGTATTATTATCTCTCTCGTCCTCTTTTGTGGCTCATTTGTTTTTTACAAACATCTTTTGTTGCGCTTTCTTTCGTTAATATGTCTCTCAATCACCGTAGGGTTTACATCATATTCATTGCAACAGCAGATTGAACATATTTCCCAACTAGATACTCTCTCAACACTTAATTATTCTGAGTCTATTGTCTATGGAAAGGTGATCTCAAATGCCGACAGCACAAATTATTCGTATCGCTATATGCTAAAGCTTGATTCGCTTCGTGTTGGCTCGCTGTGCATTCGTAATAATGAGAACCTCGTATGCTTTATTCATAGAGATACCATCGCTTCAGATTATATACTTCCAAAGAAATATGACAAAATAAAAGCATTTGTTGAACTCCGGAGTATTGAACAAACTCACAATCCCTATGAAAGCAACCTCGGTCAATACCTAAGTCGTACAACCGGTGCAACGGCAATAGCATTAGCACACAGTGGTTATGACATCTATATTGAAAGTGTTACTGCCAATAGATCAGCAACTGATATTTTCATAGATTTTTTTCAAGACATCCGAAGATCGATCAACGCAAGACTCGTCAGTTCGATCAACGATACTCTAGCCCAAGCTATTGTCGGTGCTGTAGTCTTAGGTGAGCGAGACAAACTTGGCTCCGATGTTTCTGCCGAATTTCGAAATGCAGGGCTTTCGCATATTCTTGTCGTCAGCGGATTCAATGTTGCTATCGTTGCTGCCTTAATCTATTATTTACTGCGATGTATCGGAATGATCAAATTACGATGGCGCATCATTATCTCGATGATCGTCGTAGCACTCTATTGTTTCACGATCGGTCTCGAACCCAGCGTGACTCGAGCGTTACTATCAGTAGAATGTATCTTCCTCGCTCTATTACTTGAACGCAAACCCGACGTCGGAAATATCACCGCCGCTATCGCTTCCTTTGCAATATTACTCGACCCTTCACAACTATTCAACATCAGTTTTCAACTAACTTACGGCGCAGTATTCTCTTTGGTGTTTATCTATCCCCGATTATCACAACGACTAAAATCAAAACAAATACCAAAGCCGGGCAACAACTGGAGGAAATATCTCTCCCTTGCCAAAGAGACTTTCCTCACATCAATGGCAGTGTTGATTGGTCTGTTACCGGTAATGATCTATCATTTCCATCGTGTTACTTTTGTAAGTATGTTCTCTAATATCATTGGCA
Organism: Bacteroidota bacterium; assembly: GCA_025363505.1. Lineage (GTDB taxonomy): Bacteria > Bacteroidota > Ignavibacteria > Palsa-1295 > Palsa-1295 > JAFDZW01. Next base: position 7,444 of record JANYDV010000155.1, on the reverse strand, counting down.
TACCCGCTTCAAGCCTCTTAACAATCCTTGGTTTTCTGCTCATACCATTGTCCTACATCAGTCATCCTCTGGCAATGATCTATGGCGACGTCACAACGGTTCTTTCAAAAACATTGGCAATGACAGCTCAACTCAGCAGTAATATTACTATGTTGCGATTTGCATTACCAAAATTTAATCTTCTATCGATTATATTATATTGCATAGGGGTACTATTCATCCTTCGGAGCAAATCAATCATCCAAATGCTGTTGCGTATATGCTATGCGGTTTTGGCAGCAACGGCTCTTCTGTTCTTACACATTCCTTTATCAACAAGGGTGTTACCTGAAGACGGGACATTGTCAGTATTATTTTTTGATGTTGATCAAGGAGATGCGGCACTGATACGTACACCAAACAATAAGACGTACTTCATTGACTTTGGTGGTCTTCGCAAAGATAGCACTGCCATTGCCGAACGGACGATCCTGCCATTACTCGAAGCTGAAGGCATCACTACTATTGACGCAGGATTTATTTCCCACATGCACCAAGATCATTATTCCGGTTTGCTCCCGCTATTGCAATCAAATTTCATAAAACAGATATATTCTTCCGGCGAAAAAACTCACGGTGTGCTCGCCTACCGACTTGATAGCCTTGTGCAAAGCAATCATATCCCTGTCACCAATCTTCAGCAAGGTAATAAAATTATTTTAGATAGTGATGTCACAATGTATCTCTTTAATCCCGATCCATCGCTACGATACCTCAATACAAAAAAACCTTCCGGCACGATGATAAATCATGGTTCGCTGGCAATGAAAATTGTCTACAAAAACAACTCCTTTCTATTCCTCGGTGATATCGAAGCCAGTGATGAAGAACGTTTGAGCCGCGTATATGGCTCGTTTCTGAAATCTGATGTCGTCAAAGTGGCTCATCACGGTAGTCTCTTCAGCTCTACCAAAGCAATGACGAATGCTTCACATCCTCGTTATGCTGTTATATCCGTTGGTGCACATAATGGCTTTGGACACCCTACACCAAATGCTATTTCCCGCTGGCATACTGTCGGCTCGACCGTCCTGAGAACTGATCGTGATGGAGCAATACTGTTCCGATCTGATGGCAAGAATGTGCGCAGAGAAGATTGGCGGTAGTAATTATCGAATGCAGGCTTTTATTTTTGGTCCGATTTGTATCGCAGGCAAAGGCAAATGAAAGTGATCTAACATTTCAGCTACTACTTCCCAGACTTTACCATGGATCGGAAGCCCCGAAAAATTAAAATCAAGCCCGAGAAATAATAATGATGTTGGGGTCTTCCGTTGTCGTTGTGGGAGAAATGCTGCCGAAGGGAGATTCTCTACGCCATACCCAACAGCTAAATGTAACCACGATGGAATACGGCTCTCATTTGTGATTGAATGAATATTCGCGCTTACCCAAAATGTTTGGCTTTCATTATCGTCAATGATATTTTTATACACACCGGCGTTGTATGCTTCCGACGGGAAGATACTCATTTTATATTTGAAATTACGGAGATAAGGAAAATATTCTTGTAACAATGGAAGAGAAGCACCAAGGATATCACCGATCTCATCACCGAGCGAGAAACCAAAATAGTCGGTCCCCGAGTGAAAGCCATCCTCAATTTCGACAAGCGTTTGCGCAAGCAACGCGGAGCCGGAGCCAAGCCATGTTGCCGTTTTGCTGTTCACTCCGGCAAGAAGGTAACCGCGTCGTATCAAATCTGCCGAGAATGTGCTAAAGAATGCGTGACCAAGTTTATCATTGTGATAGGCATACGGAGGATCGTTCGAAAAATGGAATGCGCTATGCTCACTCGTTTTCCACCATGTGCTGTAATTTTGATACAACGCACCACCAACAATGCCTGCGGGCAAGATCGAGGCAAGTACAATTCCAGTGGTAGTGGCACTGTCCTCCTGAGCCTTACTTACTCCGCAAAAAACAGCAAGCAATATCAATGTTCGAAAGAACTGTTGCATTGCATTTATTTTAATACTCCCAGCTTTTTACCGACTTTGGTAAATGCTGCAATAGCTTTATCGAGATGCACCCGTTGGTGGGCGGCGGAAATTTGTACTCTAATACGCGCTTGACCTTTGGCGACAACAGGATAGAAAAAGCCGATGACATAAATACCTTCATTCAACAATTCCTTGGCAAATTTTTGTGCCAGCGGCGCATCATAGAGCATAATCGGACAGATCGGATGGACACCGGGCTTGATATCAAAACCGGCAGCAGTCATTTGCTCGCGGAAATATATTGTGTTCGCTTCCAGAGTATCTCGTAGTGCTGGCGTTTCCGAAAGCATTTTGATAATTTCGAGCGCAGCACCGACAATAGGTGGCGGAACAGAATTACTAAAAAGATATGGGCGCGAACGTTGCCGAAGCATTTCGATAATTTCTTTTCTTCCGGAAGTAAATCCCCCTGCCGCGCCGCCCAATGCTTTACCAAGTGTAGAGGTAATAATATCAACTCTGCCCATTACATTTGCATACTCGATAGAGCCGCGCCCGCTCTTGCCGACGAATCCGGTCGCATGACTATCATCAACCATTATTAAAGCATCGTATTTGTCCGCAAGATCACAAATTTCATCCAGCTTGGCAATGAACCCATCCATCGAAAACACTCCGTCAGTAACGATAATACGTCTACGCATATCCTTCGATTCTTGCAGACAGCGTTCAAGATCTTTCATATCACTATTCTTGTAACGGAAGCGGCTTGCTTTCGACAGACGAACACCGTCGATGATCGAGGCATGATTCAACTCGTCGCTGATTATAGCATCCTGCTCGCCGAAGAGTGGCTCGAAGACACCACCATTGGCATCGAAGCACGCCATATAGAGAATAGTATCTTCAGTCCCAAGGAATGTAGAAACCTCGCGTTCCAATTGTTTATGCAGATCATCGGTACCACAGATAAATCTGACGCTCGACATTCCGTATCCATAGGTATCAAGAGCCTTGTGTGCGGCAGCAATAACACGCGGATCAGACGAGAGACCGAGATAATTATTTGCGCAGAAATTGAGATAGGTCCCTTCACGCCCTTCGACTTGTATCTCTACTCCTTGTGGAGAGGTAATGATGCGCTCATCTTTGAATAAACCCGATTCGCGGATTTCGTGTAACTCTTGCTCTAATTGCGTTTTAGTCGTACCGTACATATTTCTGTCTCAATAAATAATATCACAAGAAACAAATTATAGTTGTCCTAACATTCCTTTGACAATCCCCCGAGTGTAGTGCGCCGCAATATGCTTGACAAACATCGGAAAATCAATTACTGCTGAGTGGTCTGCTTTGTCAGATATTATTCTAATGACGACAAAAGGAATTTGATGTTCATAACATACTTGCGCCACCGCCGCCCCTTCCATTTCTATACATTTCAATTCAGGAAGCGCCGTCCGTAATGCTAAAAGCTTTACAGGGTCTGCCATAAATTGATCGCCACTTGCAACAAGCCCTTTTTCTACTTGAGGCTTAGTGATGTTGTAATGCTTTAAATATTCTGCAGCCACATCGTGATGTAATTCATGCTGAATATACTTTATCGCCGTGACGTATGCTAATTCAGCCATAACATCATCTGCTTGAAAATGTGTAATACCCAGCAATGGAATCTCAAACCGCTTCATCGGAGCTACGGCACTGGCATCAACATCGTGCTGAAGTAACTCAGAAGAGATGACGACATCACCGATAGAAAGTGCCGGATCGGCTCCGCCGGCGACGCCGGTAAAAAGAAGAGTATCAACATCGAAAAGATTGATGAGCGTTGTCGCCGTTTGCGATGCCGCTACTTTGCCCCAACGCGATAGGACAATAACAACGTCTTTGCCATAAAGCGTACCTATTTGATACTGTCGATTCGCGATTGTTCGTTCTGCTTTTACGCGGAGATCAGCACTCAGCAATCTCAGCTCTTCTTCCATCGCACTCATGATGCCGATCATCAGAGTACTCCGTTCTTAAAAATGATCGGAAGTACATCCGCTAATTTCTGATAGTCGGACAATTCATTATAAATATTTACCGAAATACGTAAATAGCAATGTCCATTTACTTGTAAGATTGGTACTTCGATGTTATACTCATCAAAAATAATATCGTGGAGAGTATCAATATATTTCAAGCTTGCTTTGGGGTTTCCCGGCAATGGAAATGCGACCATTGTTTCGAGCATTTCGATGGGAGCAGCATATTCAACATTCATCGCTTGAGTAATTATTTTCCGGGCATCAATCAACAATGGTTTGATGTAATTTCTTGAGCGTTCGATTCCAATTTCATTCAGAAAATCTATCGCTGCCCCAATGCTGAGCCACGGGGTAAAGTCACGTGTGCCTGTCCAAGCAAATTCCTCTTGAAAACTTGCTTCATAATCTTGCGAGATCACCGTCGGATGTATCTTCGACCTATTCTCGGGTGCAACCCATAAAAATGCTGCTCCTTTCGGTGCAAAAAGCCATTTGTGGCAATTGCCGGTGTAATAATCTGCGCCGAGATTTTCCAGATCAAGATCAACTAATCCCGGAGCGTGGGCGCCGTCGATAATAACAGGAATACCTTTCTCTTTAAAAATGGCTATCAATTCTTTAATCGGAAAAACAATACCGCTAGGGCTGGTAATATGATCAAACAATGCCAGTCTTGTCTTGGGAGTAATTTTTACTCGAAGGGCTTCTATTATTTGCTCGGCATTATTGATCGGGAAAGGCACGTCCGCTTGCACAACTGTTGCCCCGCTACAATCAGAAACATACTTCAGTGTTTTGCCAACAGCACCATAGACATGGCTCGTGGTAAGAAGTTCGTCCCCTTGTTCGAAGCTTGGCATCAGCGATCTCAGCACTGCATTTATTCCCATCGTTGCATTTTCAACCAATACAAGATGTTCGGGTCTTGCACCGACAAGATTTGACAATTTGGCGATATTTTTTGCCAGTTCCGCCGGGAATTCGCGCTTCATAAACCGGACCGGTTCGCGCTCCATTTGTTCTTGAAAACCGCGCTGAACTTCCAGCACTTTTTTTGGACAAGCACCGAATGAACCGTGATTGAGGAATGTTATATCTTTCTCGAGAAGCCATTGGCTTCGGATGGCACTACCGAATGTCATTGTTTTCCGTAAAAAGAAAATAGGAACATCCGTGAAGTTCTATCAGTTACAGTGCATCGGAAAAACGGAGGGCTCGCATAATGGTATTGCAGCAGTCTTGAAAACTGCCAGCCGCAAGGCTATGAGAGTTCGACTCCCTCGCCCTCCGCAAAATGAAAAAGCCTGGATAACTGATCGTTATCCAGGCTTTTTTGAATGTATTAACTTCATCTTAGGGTTATTGTGCTGACTCAGAAGGTGTCACCCCTGAAACCGGTGCTACCGGAGGAGTGGAGGGTGGTATGAGCGGTGGAGTAAAAACAGGTGCATTGATGGTGTTTTTCATCTCATCAACCGATTGCGATGCCGCCATTACCTGTTGGTCGAACGATGTCTTTGCTACTTGCAAAGCTTCGATAGGCTCTTTCATTGCGGTCTTGATCTGATCTTCGAGTCCGTCTTTTGCATCGCGGAATTTGCGCAAGCCTTTCCCCAAGCTTCCTGCAAGTTCAGGTATCTTCTTCGGACCGAAGAAAATAAGAATAACCAAGAAGATCAAAAGAACTTCGCCGCCGCCTAAATTATCAAACATCGTGGTGACTTTCGAGTATTACGGCTTCGGAGTTTCTTTTACTTCTTCGTCGGTATGATCGCCGTTCGAGGCTTTTTTGAATTCGCTCATACCTTTGCCCAAACCACGCATCAATTCCGGAATCTTCTTACCGCCAAACAGCAACAAGACGACAGCGACGATAATCAGCAGTTCAGGTAAACCCATATTCTTAAACATATTATTTCCTTTGTAAAAAGCTGGTCCTACTTAGATGCTCTAAGTGCCAAACTTCCTAACGAACAGTTAGGTTCAGCTACTTCTTCTCAAACCACGAAAAGCGGTATTTCCCTTTATGGGGTCCTCGGATATTCTTCAAAAACCCGAGCACTGCCAGTACCAGCGCCAAGCCAATAATGCCAAAAATAACCGTCTGTGCAAGTACCATTCGTTAGAGTCTTTCGAACACCTTTGGTTTAAATCTCTTATGCCGTTTGCGCAACCTGTGATCCGACTCGATTATTCTCGAAATGATGCTGTAGCGAACGGAACACCCCAAGACCATCGTCACTGCCTAAGATGGCTTCACAAGCACGTTCGGGATGGGGCATCAGCCCCAAGATGTTACCGGCTTTGTTAATAATACCCGCAATGCCGTTTACCGAGCCATTGGGGTTTGACGATTCGGTCACTTCGCCACCTTCGGTCGAATATCGAAACACTACCTGTTGGTTTGCTTCGAGTTCGTTGATCACATTCGCTTCTGCCAAGTAATTACCCTCGCCATGAGCGATTGGTATTTTCAATACTTGAGCGGGTGCGAGCATTTCAGTAAAACGATTACCGGTTTGCTCGGTACGAATATGTAAAAATTTTGACCGGAATTTCAAGCCGCTATTTCTTACTAACATCCCCGGTAGCAAGCCACTTTCGCAGAGCACCTGAAAACCATTGCAAATTCCGATGACGGTGCCGCCCTTATTTGCAAAATCAATTACATCCTTCATCACCGGAGAAAACCTTGCGATAGCACCTGTTCTGAGATAGTCGCCATACGAAAAACCACCCGGCAATATCACAAGATCAACCCCACTGCCGATAGTACCTTCTTTATGCCACACAAAATCGGTATCAGCCTCACCAAGTACATTTTTGACAGCATGATGGGCGTCATGATCGCAATTCGAGCCGGGAAAAACAATGATTCGGGTCTTCACGTAGTGCAGTCTCCTTATGCCATCTCCCGAATTTCTACGATTCGGTAGGTTTCCATGATCGGGTTTGCTAAGAGCTCGTCGCTTGAACGCTCCGCTATGGTTCGGGCTTCTTCTTGCGAAGATGCACTGACATCAAGACGAATAAACTTCCCAATTCGAACATCACCGATTTGATTCATTCCAAGCGTACTCAGTGCATGCTGGGTCGCTTTTCCTTGCGGATCAAGAATTGCCTCTTTCCGCTCTGTTGCTACAAAAATTTGATATCGCATAGCCATTAAACAATACTTGAGATCGGATAGTGCGATAAGAGTATTATCGCTATAAAAAGCTTTTTCTGGCGTCCCCACAGGGGCTTACATCCCCAGCATTGAATGATCTTCTTTATCCATCTCTTCTTCATCGAAAAGGGTGATCGCTTTGCGTTCGCTGAGGTATCGTTTTGATCGGCTACTGAGGGAGCGGACGACACCAAATATCACAAATAACAAGAATAACGGGAAGATCGCTTTGCCTTTGGTAATCGCGGCAAGAATAATGG
>JANYDV010000147.1 GCA_025363505.1 Bacteroidota bacterium | reverse complement strand
TCGAATGGATTATCACAAAAAATTGTCACCATCGATGAGCCGACACCAAACCCAATCTCAAAGCAAACGACCTTGCACTATACTGTTTCAGAAGAAAGTCATGTACTGATCAGTGTCTTTGATATGCTTGGAAGAGAAGTGAGACATTTGGTTGACCAAACACAAAAACAAGGCTATTACGGTATATCACTTGATGTCAGTGATCTGCCAAACGGACAATATAATGTCCGACTCGAAAGCAACGGTACTGTCGTTTCTAAACTTGTCTCTGTTCAGAAATAAATATCTCAATCTTACACAATACAAAACGCTCCGATCGGAGCGTTTTGTATTTACAGCAGATGCTTTTTCTAAACGATTTAGTTGGTTTTCTGTTGGTAATGATAGTGATATATGGTAGGCAATCAATATGGTAGGTCGTGTCGGAATATTGCGTCCTCAATTGGCATTGATTAGAGCAAGTGCTCTTTGTTTGTGTATTATTGCGTGCTTTTGCTCAGACATTGCGTATGCCCAAAATTTCCAAACGGGCAACCAATATGTTGTCGGTGACGTCCAACCGTCAAATGGAAAAGTTTGTATCTTGATTCCTCCGGGGCGTGTCAATAACAGTGCCCAATTAAATTTTTACGATAAATGCTATTTCTCGGTTGCTATCAAAGGACAGATCTATTCTAATAATAGTATTCTTTCCTCTCCGCCGCCCGGATATAATGTACTTAACGACGGTCTTACTTCGAAAATAGCCGATACCGTTCGTACTGTTTGGTCCAATAGGAATGGCGTTGATATTATACAAGATGTCTATCCCGTAAAGTACGAACGCAGCGGACAGATCGTCTTACGATGGAGCATCAAAAACAATACGAATACACCGGCAGGTGCAAGTTGTCAGTGGCTCAATGATGTCCAAATTACTGACCCAAACGACCACTCACATCGCGGACAACCCAATTCAACCGATGGTCCAAAAATATTACATCGTTATGGCTATCATTTGAAGTGGGAGCAAATCCCTAACACCACAACCGGGGGGAATGAACCACTGCCGTGGTTTTATCTTGCTTTTCTTTGGGGGTTGCCGGATCTTAATCCCGGACTTAGTGGGCAAGGGTATCTTGATTTCCCGCCGGCGGTCTACAAGAAGCCTATTCGAATGACCATTGGCGATTGGTACACACTTACCCAAACGGCATTCGGAAGTAATCCAGGTTGGCCAATCGGATCGGCACTGACTGAGGATGATGCTGTTTTATTGGAGTGGTCCGCTATTTCGATTAACGGAAAGGAAACTACAGTCATTGGTATTACTTCCTATGGAACCGGTGAGTTCGAAATTTGCAACGGTAATATTTTTGGGATACTCTTTTACCCCCATAGAATACATTGGCAGAAGGGGCTTCAACAATACATCCCTAATCCGTTTAATTTAGAATTCTATGCATTCGATCCCGATCAGCACGAATTTTCCTTTAATACCTCATTCACGTTAGCCGCAGGTCCACATCTGACGGTCGTCGATACACCACCACCATATATACCCATTGGTAAAACGCAGCGATTACCCAGAAATAATGGTGTCGTCACTATCGTACCAGGGGGTGTTCAGGTATTTGATTGGTATTTGCTTGCAGACCCGGTTTATTTTTGTCAAGGAGACTTTCATTCGACTTTAACACTGACCGGCACAACCTCATTGGGGATTCCGACCTTTGTTGATCCTACCGGCAATGGTGACTACTGCGAACATGGTGTTATTATTGAATGTGCGGAGTTAGACGTCGATCCGCCGATATACTCTAATGCGGTTGATCAAACAAATGACGGAGTATTTATCGATACTATACGAGTCCATGATGATCGGACGACTGATAGGGGGCTGAAGAGTTTTAAGGCAATTGCCGATTCACGAACTGACTCAACGATGTTTGTGATCGGTCTTGAGACACCGATCAAACCTTGTTTCAATGACAAGGACATTCATAAAATAATCATTCGACAATTAGACTCGACTATCGGCGGATGTTTTACATTTACATTTGAAGATTGTATCGGCAATACCAGCTCTGAAGTGTATTGTATGCCTCCGCACCCGAAATACATCGTGCCTGATACGCTCAAACCACTCTATGCAATACTCGAACGACACGGGGGATATGACACCGTAATGTGTAATATTCGTCTTGACTCGCTCGAGGCGCTTGATGACCGCCCGTATGACAAAGGTATAGACTCGGTCTATGTGCTCAGCGGTGATGGAAATATGGAATTACATATTACCCCGTTCCAAAAAGGGATTCGGTACAAACAATTTTCTGTGAGCGTCAGGGACTCAATGCTTGACGGCAATATTTGTATCAGAGCTGTTGATGGGGCAAAAAATTATTCTGATACGTGTTTTTATTATTGTACTATCCCCGATAAATTAGCACCGCGCTTAACAGTATTTGCTGATGGCTCAGTGGTCGGATTATGGCACGTTATTGTAAAAGATGATACTACGTGGGATCGCACTATCGATCAGATTTTTATTTCAAACAGTAATAACGTAACTTTCCCACCAAATGGACTTGTGCCGCCCACGCGAATCGCAACGCAACATCAGCGCGAATTCTATTTTGATGTAAAGATCATTGATACAAGCAAAGTTTGTGGCTTTTGTGTCAAAGCGAACGATCTTGCGGGAAATGTCAGTGATACTGTTTGTATCTATCGTGGGGTCGGAACCGATATATTCCCACCGAATATTTTTTTCACGCCCGATCCAATAACGAATCTAACAAGTATTTCTGTCGACATTAATGATGTACATTTTAATGATCCGCCAACGAATCTTGATACTGTAATCTGGGATCTGGGGCTTGACTCAGTGTGGTTTACCAATAATACCGGCATCATCACACCTGCCACGATCTACTATAATTGTTCGACTCATACAAAAACTGCACCGTCATTTATACTGACTGTTGCCGATTCCTTGTCTGTAGATTCTGTTGCTTGTGTCACTGTGAATGTCGTTGATTGTAATGGTAATTTCTGGCAACGTGAGTGGTGCTATCGTTACAAGCCCGACGTAATGGCACCGCAGATCGTCGCAGAGTATCTCGACAAGCAGCAAATAAAAGTCACAATTACTGATTCGACAACCTATGATCGTGGTCTGCAGACCATCGGTACACTCAATGAGCAAAATCTCAGTTCATATATTGTAGCTGCCAACCGAAAACCCGTTACTTCGTTTATATTACAGCGTCCGCAAATTGGTCAATCATCTTCTGGTACGGTTAGCGCAATTGATTATTGGGGCACGCTCTCGACTGCTCGAATACCCTTGCATTCAGCATCGGTTGATCTCCGTGTTTGGATTCAAGATCTCGCAATGCAAAAAGGGAAGCAGATACATCAGTCGCAAAACTTTGAGATACCTGTCTATTTCGTATCGAATGATACCTTCCCTCTCTTGCAAAAAAAGATTAGTGATTTCAAGTTTAGTTTTACGATGCGTGGTGATATTAACTCAGTGCGCTTTCTCGGGGTTTCTACGATAGCAACAGCAACAGCATCAGGTTGGAATGTCACGGGAACACCGAGCGGATCTACGATCACGATCGAAGGACACAAATTTTCGGCAACACCATATCTTAGTGCACGTGCGCCTCTCGATTCTTTAGTATTATTACAATTTGCTGCATCGAAAGATGAATCGACACGCAGTATTATTCTTGAAATTGATCAGACACTCGGTGAAACGGTAATCTATAATAATGGTATTGATACTATCTATCGAGGCTTGAGTTCAATCGCAACTATGCCACCACCGTGGGGGTCGCTTTCGGGTTCGGCAATCGTCATCGTTGGCTCTTGTGCACCTTCACTCGTTTCTAAAGCAGGGACGCAACAGAATATAACGATTGATGAGCCAACCCCAAATCCGATCGCAAAACAGACGACGTTACATTATACCGTCTCTAATGAAAATCGTGTGCAAATCAGTGTATATGATATGCTTGGTAGGGAAGTGAAACAGATGCTTGACCAAACTCAGAAACAAGGGTATTACGGAATTTCGCTCGATGTTAGTGATCTGCTTAATGGCACTTACGTGGTACGTCTCGAAAGTAGCGGAACAATTGTTTCACGAATGATCTCAGTACAAAAGTAAATCATTTCTGCCGTTTGGCAATCACTATGCCTGTTCTGGTGCTTTGAAATGATCCGCTATTTGATAACACCACTAACGTGTACAATCCTATTGGCAATGGAATTTCGTGGTCATCTTTTCCGTCAAAAGAAAAAGTACCTATTTTTACTGTTCGGTGGTCTTGGGCTATCGTTCTTGATATTTGTCCGCGTTCGTTATATAATTTAATCGATACTACTTCTTCATTTTCGCTCGGTAGCTCAATGGCGATAGTCATTTCATCTTCAAAATGATCATCATCAGGGGAAAACGGATTTGGCGAAACACTTACTCGCATCACCGGATGAATGTTTGCTGAGTCAAGTGATAAAGAATTTACTGCAAGTGGAGTCGCCCCAAGATCATCAACGCACGAACCCCAATTATTCTTTTGTGTGCTACTTGACGATCCATGCTTTCGCTCAAGAGATATTCCGGTTATTGAAGATAAATGTGTAGAATAATAGCTGTTGTCAAAGTACATACTATCAATCAGTGATCCGTTGCTATTTTTTATACACACCCCGCCCCGATCTTTTTGTAAATGTAAGGTTGAAGTATTCTCCACAAAAATATGCTCTGATGGACGAAGACTGTTATAGCTTGAAAATATTTTCGGCGATGCTGCAACAATAGCATAATTCTTTGGCATGATCGTCAATGAGTCAATAGAAAATTGGTAGGAAGTATCTGTTTGCGAAACACTAATTGAGGACCCACCAAGATTAATGATATTATTACTGCGATTATAGAGTTCAACCCATTGACAAGAAGCAGAAACAGGCTCGACCATCAATTCATTTACAACTACGGCTCCTTCGGGTATCGGAAGATAGACATCTTGCGACAGGGTATCATTTCTGTGAAATTCGTCATCTATATTATCAGCAATAAGTATCAGGGAGCTAGCCCCTCGCGGCGCAGCGGTCAAATCAACATAAATGATTTCATAGCCAAACGGTAGAATAGTATTCGTCGAAGCTCCCAGTGCTATAGGAATGGGACTGCCTCTTCGGAGTAGTTTGTAAGAAATATGATTTGTCGCAATTCTTCCTCGGTTTTGGATGACCAGTGCAAGTGTGTCAGTATTAGCTTTATTTGATATGATGTCTATTCGTGATGCGGCGAGGTCATGGTCACGACGACGTATCGAGTTTGCCGATCCGGGCGTAGCACCCGAATCAGCAATCGAAGAAATAAAATTTGCTGAATCACTTTGTCGTTCAGCGTCAAAGCGTTCGAGCGATTTTCCTCCGAGCCCGCCCCATTTCAGATTATATTCAAAACTATCAATGGTAATATTTACAGAATCACTCAAAATGATCTGATCGCCATCATTATTGTAGCTGGGTAGTTTTCCTTGTATGATCCTCACATCTGACAAATGATATTTCGCTTTGAGTGAATTACTATCTTTGGTGACAAGAATATAACTGTTCGGCGGAAAAATAATATTCGGGAATTTGAGAGTAGTGATCTTATCAGAAAGGCGCCAATTATTGATATTGATCGCGACGGTATCAATGTTGTAGAGCTCAATCCATTCCGGTTCCGGTGCTATCGGGGCATACATCGCTTCGTTAATTACTATATGCTTCTGCGCATAAGTATATGTCGCCGCCATAACGGTAATTAATACAATAGATAATATTCGTTGTAGCATATTACAAAGTTACAAAAAATAGAGCAGACGAGCACGCAGAGCACCAGACCGATGACATCCGTGTTTTACTGCTGATGTCAAATACGCTAATTACCAAACCAAAAAAAGTCTCAATTGTCACGCTTGGATGTGAGAAAAATACCGTTGATTCCGAGATATTAATGGGTGGGTTGCGCTCAACCGGTGTTGAACTGACGCTTGACCCTCACCTTGCCGACATCGTGATACTCAATACCTGCGGCTTTATCGAAAGTGCAAAACGCGAGTCTATCGACTCGATCTTAGAAGCACTCGAACTCAAAAAAACGGGCAATGTTTCGGAAGTCTATGTAGCAGGATGCCTCTCCGAACGTTACCGTAGCGATCTGCAAGAAGAACTTCCCGACGTTGATGGCTTTTTTGGGACACAAGATTTTGAGAAGATCATTCGTTCAATCGTACCAAATGCGCCACAACGAACAGGTCCTGATCTTCAGCGGTTTTTGCTCGGTGAACGCATCCTCACGACACCCAAACATTTTGCCTATATCAAGATCAGCGAAGGTTGCGATAATCCATGCTCGTTTTGTGCGATCCCGATTATGCGTGGCGGTCACCGCTCGAAGTCAGTCGAAGAAATAACCTTCGAGGCGATGATCTTGGCTTCAAACGGTGTGAAAGAAATTGTTTTGATAGCGCAAGATCTGACATATTATGGTCTCGATATTAACGGCACCAGAATGCTCAGCGACCTACTACGAGCGCTCGTGAAAGTCAATGGTATAGAGTGGATTCGGTTGATGTATGCCTATCCCGCAAAATTTCCGCTCGATATTCTTGAGGTGATGGCATCGGAAGAGAAGATTGTAAAGTATCTTGATATTCCAGTTCAGCATGCCTCAACCGAAGTATTGAAATCTATGCGTCGCGGTATTACTCGGACGGCAACTGAAAATATTATTCATACGATTCGCGAGAAAGTCCCCGGAATTGCACTCCGGACAACACTCATCGTCGGTTATCCAACCGAAGGTGAACAAGAATTTGCCGAGTTAGAAGAATTTGTTGATACGATGCGATTTGATCGTCTTGGTGTCTTTACATATTCGGTCGAAGATGGTACCACTGCCGAAACGCTCGGAGATACACATTCACACGAGGAGAAAGTTCGTCGGCAAGCACGACTTATGGAACTGCAGCGTGATATTTCCTCAGAACTCAATCAAGAAAAAATTGGTAAAACGTTGCGTGTGCTGATTGACCGAAGCGAAGATGATATTTTCTATGGTCGCACCGAAGCCGATGCACCGGAAGTTGATGCGGAGATCAAACTAACAAGTCAGAAAGCACTTGTTGTCGGTGATATCGTTAGTGCGGTTGTCACCGGTGCTGATGATTTTGATTTGCAAGGGGATGTACTCTAAGATCACTCCCCGAGTGTTCTTCATTATTTTTGCTCTGGCAGCCATCGTCTGTGCACGCTCTGCTCGTGCTCAAGAAGAAATTCGTGAGCAACGTTTTCGTTACGAACTCATCAGTCTCAAATCACCTAACTCGATAGACAGTGTCCGTACGGATATTTATGTCGCTGTTCCGTATTCATTCCTTTTTTTTCAAAATGCTGTTGATCGATATATTGCAGATTATACTGTAACGATTGAGATCAAAGACCCTCTATCAGAATCAGTGGTGTATTCCAAGACGCAAGAAAATAGTGTGTCACTACCGACCACTGTTTGGGAAAAATTAAAAGAACTCGACCAAACACGTGCCGATGCTTCGCAATATAGTGTGCGTTTGCTTGGCGGACATAACTATCATATTCAAATTCGCATCAATGATCTCACAAAAAAGAATGCACTTCTGAGTGATACCATTTGGCGAACTCGTTCTTTCAGTGTGCCCGTGCTCTCGATCAGTGATCTATTGTTATATCGTACGAAGATCGGAAATCGTTTGACCCCTAACATTGGAGATGATATTTCTGCTGTTTCTGCACAAGAAGGAGGCGCATTTTTCGAAGTCTATAATGCTCCGCAGAGTGTTCCGTTTTGGGTGATTCATTCAATTGCTGACGATGCAGGGGCTGAGATCAGCCGACTTACGAAGATCGTTGTGCCCGACGGTCGAACCACAATGCGATTGTTTTCTCGTTTTTCCAATGAGGATCTTTGGACAGGGACCTACCTATTACATTCGTTTGTGACATCGAATATTTCTGATACAGGGATCGAATTAAAAAAACTTCTCTCGACTTCACAAAATCATTCCGATCACCGCTTACAAGTAGGTATCGGGCATGGTGTACCCCTTGTTAGCGCCGACCTTGATGAATCTATACAGCAATTATATGTCATTGCCGTAGGTGGGGCGTATGACTCTCTCGTGTTTGCGCAGACCTCAAACGAGAAACGTGCTGCCTTACGAGAGTTTTGGGATAAAATGAATGTCTATCGAGGGACCACCACCACGCGACCGATGGAAGTATTTTACCAACGTGTACGATATGCCAATGAGCATTTCGATCATCTCGGTCCCGGCTGGCGATCGGATCGCGGTAAAGTCTATTTAATGCTTGGGGCGCCAACAAGCATCGATCGCAATGCTTACAGTGCCGGACAGCGCCCATACGAAACCTGGACGTATTACGATCTCAATCAACGATATTATTTTGTCGATCAATTTTTGATCAACGATTATCGTTTGACTGGTCCGCTTCCAGCACCGGGTACGTTTCATTGGGAACGTGACGGGCAATAAATAGCATTCACATAGAGTATTTATATTGATAGTTTATATCTACCCAAGACGTGCAGCAGCCATTCTCTATTATTTCTCGTAAGTGCTCCGCATTTACCAGCGGCGAAGTTTCATCACTCGCGGCAAAACAAATTCGTGCAACGCTAAAAACATCGAACGTTCGGCAGTATCCGCTTGTCAGCGGTGAAGCAGGGACGATCGACCAATTGGTGACCGCAACGCTCGGCTCGTTCTTAGAAGTCGAAGCAACTTCGGCTTCGGGCGAGCAATTGATTGTCCCAATTGGATTTGCCGGAGATAACGGGACGGTCGGTGTTATAGAAATGGCGCATATTGCAAAACGTCCTGAGTATCCGTTAGCATCACCAAAGAGCGGAAAAATTAAAAACTTTGAGTTCTGGGGCACGACCTATGGTATCGGCGAACTCATGCAAGATGTTCTCGATGAAGGTGCGCATTCTATTTTCTTGGCTTGGGACGAGCCTCTTGCCCGCGATGCCGGGTTCGGTATGGCGCAAGCAATCGGAGTGAAGTTTCTTGACAAAAATGGGAAAGAACTTGATTTTAAAAAGGCAACGCCGTTTCGGGATGTGGCTTCGATGGATCTTTCAGGAAAACCATTCCAATTCTTAACAGCAAAAACATATTTACTTCGCTCTGAAGGATTGCTTTCACCAAAAAGAACACAGCAAGTAAGTGTTGATGACTTGGTCTATGAACAAGAGTTAAATCGCATAGCCGAGCTTGCATGTCGTGACCTTGGGATGAAGTTGCCGCCTCTGGAAGTGGATTATAGCGGAAGCTGTATCGAGTTCGGCGCAAAATTATTTTTGAATGCCGAAATCTCTGACGGCAGTGAATTAGCACTCCAACTCGTCGATCTCCAAGCGAAGCTCGCCGGCTCAGGGGGAACCGCATTCTTTTTTGCTGATCAGTTAGAAGATATTGCAAGCGAAAAAGCACCAAACTCATCAAAAGTAGTGATGCAGTGGCTTTTGCAATATAACGTACCGACAATCGTCATTACCAATGACGCAGCAAAAGCAGGAGTGGAGACCAGATACAGAAAAAAATTTCCAATGATACAAGCCGTGCACGCATTGGTGAATGTTCCGTTGTTTTTCGAGCCGTTGGCGCCAAATGCCCCTGCTGCCGAGCAACGAAGATACTTTAGTGCACGTCTGGAAAAACTCTTTACCAGAATTGCTGAAGACTCGCCGTTAGAAATCTGATACGATGTACAAACGATTGGTGGTGATTGCTCTGATGATCACATTTTCGCTGACGGCACGTTCGCAATCGGTTGCAGACCAAATCGGGACTGTTGTGTTGCAAACCATTTTACCCTCAGGATATGAAGAAGGATTAGAAATGCGACTGTTGCTTCGATCAAATCAATGGAAAAAATATAAAGAACAGATTGCTGATACGACGGCAATGAATATGATCTATGAATTATCATACGCACTCTGCAACGGACGAAGCAAACGTGCGTTGCTGGCTTCAGGTGTAGCAGTGCTTGATCATCGGTCTATTCCGCTTCGCTTACCCTTTGGGCTGGTACTGAATATTCCGTTAACGCTTGAATCGGAAACACATTTTCAGGAACGAACGTCGGCACTGCCGACATATTTGTATTCGGCAACTCGTGAAGATCGTGATAAACTGCAACATTTTTTCTTTTCAGCGTATCTTAAAAGAGTAATCGGGATGAGCCTGTTTTGTAGGCTCGTTGGAAATATGACCGAAGTGCTTGAAGATGCAGTGGTGATTGGCGGTGCTAATGATAACAGAGATAAACACGCCAATGCTGACGGTGTATCATTTGGGCTTCGATCGTTGGAAGATAAAACTGCACTTCCGAGCGAAAGTCTCAGTCGTAATCCATAAATCGCAATGATGAATTCACTACAGATAGATCGTGGTCGTATTGTGGCTGGCTTGATTTGCTCAGTGATGATTTTATCACTGAATGGCTGCAAGGACATTGGCTTCCGCCGGATGGAAGGTGCTTCGGAACGCGCAACAGTACAAAGTGCAAAAGAAACATTGCAACAGATTGAAGTGGCACTCGAACGCTACCATGAAGTCAATCATAAATATCCGGCGGCGAACGAACTTTCACTCAATGACTCCCTACGCGATTTTTTTTTGATTCCTGTTGATCCCGCAAACCTTTATCGAACAGAAAGAGATCAAGCAACTTACTTCGCCGTTGGCGGAAGAAAAAACAAGATTATCTATCATTACCCCGCTACACTTGGCTCAGGTGAATTTACATTGTACTGGGTTGGCATTAACGGAGTTGATGAAGAGGGCAGAGGTGATGATCTATTCGTGCAACCGATGAGCACGCAAAAAGAACTGTCTCGAAGAAAATTTGTCAGTTTCAAGGTCGATACTTCGAAAGTTGAATTTGTGCTCTCGGCAACCGGTGGTGATTCCAGACGAGATAGTGCTTCGTTTATTGTTCGCAATGGCAAGACGGTTTTGTACCGTGATCAATGGACTCTTCGTGCATATACCGACGATCGTCCGGAATTAATAGAGCGTGAACGTCAAGAAGTGATCAATACTGAGTTTGATCGTTTTTTGCGTCAATCACATTTTATCTCAACCGATTCACTTGCAAAAAATCCTTTATCAGCCATCACCCGTCGAATGGACTCGAAAGATTTTTCTGCACTCTCAAAAAGTAAACTCCCGGTGTTTACCTATTTCTCGGCGTCCGAGGGGTCAAAGGCAATATATTGGAGCCCGCGAGATAAACGAATTGAAGTCATTACTATTGGTAAATAATAATGTTTAGCTCATTAGCACTTTTGTTGTCGATTGTCTCTACTTTCTCGACCGTTGATACACTTCCGGTATCACTCGAAAAGCCCATAGGGTCGGTCCTTCGTACCGTTCGTGAAATGGAGATGACCGGAGACACAACCAAAGAAGTACTGCAAATAGAAACAACCAAAGCGAAGAGTCTTGACAAGATCATAGTGAAGTTTGGTATTTATATCAATGGAAAGAATGTGTTTCAAGATCAATGGAAAGCATCAACGTATTTTGATAAAAGAGATAAATGGTCTGATACTACCAAGTGGAAACATCTTACCAGAATTCTCCGCGGTTTCTTTGTTAATCAAAATTTTACGATGAGCGGCGATGAGGACTTGCAGACAATACTCGAGCGCACTGAAGCCGCTGAGATTCAAGTACGCACCCCCGAAGCAAAAGAGTTTGATTCTTCACCCCACAAAATTTTTTCGGTCTATGGGGGAAGAAACCATCTCTATGGGCTGACGTGGCTCCAATCAATGAAAAAATTTGTGAAGGTCTGGAAAAATTGATTAATGCACTCAGCTTGCAATCATAAAAATTCACCTGCATTCGATAGTTTCGAACGCGAGATTGCACGTCGTGTCATTGCCGGTGACACTCGCAGTGTGCTCTATATTGTTCCGACGGGCGCGGAAGCACGTGATCTGATTAACCGAACGACGTCAATATCAAATACAGCGGCAGTGAGTGTGCCTCACATACTTTCACTCAACGAACTTATTTCTGCATTCCGATCTGTCATCAGCCCGGAATTAGAATTACTCAGCGCATCGCAGTCAGCGGCACTCATTGAATTGGCTTTGCGAAAGTTGTTCACTCACAACAAACTTGAGTATTTCGAGCAACACGGCAGCGGTGCATCGCTTCCGGTGTTTCAAGGAACGTTCGACGAAATTGTTTCAGCGATCAATAGCATTAAAGAACGAGGCGTGACCGTTGAAGAGCTTTCATCATTGTTTTTATCAGCCCCACCAAGTTCGGAGCAACGTAAACTTCGGGATATCATTGAGATTTATCGCGAATATGAAATACTCCTGTCCGGCACTTCGGTCGATCAACATGGACAGAATTTTGTTATTAAGTATTATCTTGGCTTGCCGATTAACAGGGATGATATATCGTCAGTAACACGTGTGACAGAGATATTCCGCCGACTTTTTCCTCATGTTCGGGATGTGTTTGTTGCTCCTTTTGTGCGATTTGCTGAGCCGGCATTGGACCTGTTGCTTGCCCTCGGATATATCGACGACATAACTATTACTTATGAGTTGGATTTTGCACGCGGCAATTTACAGCTCTTCAAGTACCAGGATGAATTTGTTAATATTTTAAGGTCGCATGGTTTTCAGTTTCGCGAAACAGCGCCTGAACATCTTCACGAACATATTGCGGCATTCCGTTTGGAACTTCGGCGCCGTCTTTTTACCAGAAAAAGTCGATCGAAGAGTGCCAATGACGCCACAAAATTTGATGCAGGTGATTTTGTCATTGTGCATAAAGCTCCGGTCATAGAAGACGAAGTTCGATTTGTTGCTCGAACATTGAAACAGTTGATCAGAGATAATCCTGATATTGAGTATTCACGAATAGGCGTCGCCTCTTCCGATCAAGATCGGTATGCTCCTCTGATTCTTTCGATTTTCCGTGAGTATGGCATTCCGTTTCAACTAACGCACCGTACTTCATTAGACCATTCTTCTTTTTTTGCTTCGATTGATAATCTGCTCGAACTCGGACAGTACAAATTGAGTCGCAAACGGATTCGCTCTTTACTGGAGTCACCGTATATGACTATACGCGCTACTACGAATGAGTTGATCGACAAAGGCACGTTATTGCGAGTACTCAACCGATTCTCATTTCCCCAAGGGGCGAAAGAGTGGCATGGTATGATGGATGAACTTGCAGCAGATCTCCGATTGCAATTACAATCAGCAACCGGCGATGACCTCGAACGACAAAGGGCTGAACAAATATTAAATGATCTGATTATTGCCCGCGAGGATATGATTGTTATCGAGAAATTGATTTCAACACTATCTTCCGCAAGAACCCCATCGGCTTTTGTAGAACACATCCGTGGGTTGATCGGCACGCTTGGTGTGGTATCGCTGATTCTTTCCGGTGCTGATACCATGTTACAAGCCGATGAATTAGAAATGGATACTCGCAGTTATCGCGCCTTTATCGAGCTGAGTAACGAACTACTGACGATGTGCAGAACGCTTGGTTTTGCTGATGAAAAATTACCATTATCGTTCTATCTCGAACGCATTCGATCTGCCGCATCAAAATTACGATACACTGTCAGACCGGAACCCAGTGCAGCGATTACTGTCACTTCATTCGACCAAACAATTGGCTCGGAGTTCGATCATCTGTTTTTATTGGGACTTCGCGACGGCTTATTTCCGAGCAGCTACCAACCCGCATTATTCACCCCTTCAGCATACAGCCAGACCCACGATGCCCATCTGATCGAATCACGATTTTTATTTTATCAGACACTTTGCACAACAATAGGCAAACTGTATCTCTCGCATCATAGCGGTACCCAAGACGGAAGCCGTGCATATCATCCTTCGGTATTTCTCGAAGCACTGGATGAAATTGTTACGGTATCTTCCTCTGAAATAGCAACGCCTACTATTTTTAGTCCCGGTGAATTATATCGGAGTGTGGCTCGGAGTCTGGATTGGGCTTCGGATGCTGATGTTGATGCTCTTGCAACGACGATCGAATCAGCAGGGATGCAATTATCATCTGTTGAGCGCTTAAAAAATATTGAACCCGCACTAATAGCGATGGAGCAAGTGCGCCGAACATCCAGCACCAGTATTTTTTCCGGAGTACTCCGGTCAGGATTCTTAACCGATAAAGAACAAGCCAGACTTGAAGCATATCGGGAAACTGTTTTTTCTGTTTCGCAACTTGAAACGTATGCGGCTTGCGGCTTTAAATATTTTTGTCGCTATATCCTCGGTATTAATGCGCCGGACACCGAACCGAATGAAGGTCTTGATTCGAGCGAGCAGGGCAGTATGCTCCATAATAGTCTCTATCACATTCTCGAACGGTTTCGAGTCTCGGGAATGAATATTCGAACGATGGGTGATGAAGCGATTCCGATAGCGAACGGGATTATTTCAGAACTCTATCCCTCGTCAAATACATCATCGCTTGACCCCTTTATCCAACTCGACCGCGAGCGGTTGTTCTCTCGTCGTGGCAATGAGAAGAGTATCATCGAACGATTTATTGAAACCGAGCAAGCCGATGCATTAACGAAGATCACTTCACAACCAACGTATTTTGAGTTAGTCTTCGGAGATGCACGAGCACCCCAACGCGAAGGATACCCCGACCCACAGCAACCTGTCGAAATAGAAGGAATAAAACTTCGCGGTAAAATTGATCGTATTGATATGGATGATCAGGGGCACGTGGTAGTAGTTGATTACAAACGAACTTCCGGTGCGATAAAAAAAGATATCAAGACAGGGTATTCATTGCAGTTGCCACTTTACCTCCGAATAGCCGAAGATATGCTTCGGGCACATTTGGGAAGCGATGCAGTTGCAGGCGTAGGTGCGCTCTATCATTTGCTCAATTATGGCAAAGAGAAACGAGATTTCCGTATTGCCCTCAAAGAAGCCATTGATCAAAAAATTATTGAGCAACCCCCATCAAAAAATAAAGGCACTTCGACTGAAGAGATCGCCGAATTTATTGAATCAGTGATCGTGTTTGCCAAACAATATGTCGATGGTATTGTCACGGGTCGTTTTCCGTTGGTCAAGGAGAGCCGCCGTGTCAAAAGTTGTAAATTTTGCGAATTTAACCCTATTTGCCGTGTGGATCAAGCCGCGATTGACGGTGTGTTGCCCCGGTAAAACAACCTTGTTGTAACTCCCGCTCTTTTTTTGTATTATATATATAGACAGTTCTTAAGATTTCCGACCTTGAGAGCTTGCGACTTTTGGGTATGTTTACGTGTTATTATTATGCTTGTTAATATATCTGTTGTTATGATGAATGTGTTGTTAAAATGGGGAATGGTAGTCCTCATGCTTTTGAGTGTGTCTATTGTGTTTGCGCAGCAACCTCAATCGATTGATCAAGGATTGTTTATTCGGACCATGGCTCCTGCAACTTCGGGTACGGCATTCCCAGATGATGTAGGCTTTTTTCGAGTGAATGGGACAATACTCTCTTCGGCATCACGTTTCTCTCCTGAGATTACGAGAATTACTAATTTCCCACTTGCAGGTCATCTCGTAAATCTGAAAGTATCACAATTCGATGCACTGACTCGCGAGGCGAAGATTAGCGTGATGACAGGGAAAGGAAATATCCCATTCAAACTTCCCGACTATGTTCTGTTTCGTGGTGAAGTAGAAGGTCTTGTTGGTTCGCATGTCTATATTGCAGTATTTCCTGATCACGCACTTGGATACGTTGAAGTCCCGACCGATAATGGGGTAAACACTCGCTATATTATTCAACCCGTATTGGTAAATTCGGAAGTTGTCTCGACGATGATCGTCTATAAGCAGGATGCCATCAATCGCGGAAACGATCAGTCATGGAAATGGAATTGTGGTTCGGAGGAACTACCGAAGAACTTCAAAGCAATTGACCGTGTATCAAAAGAGCTTGCTGCCGAAGAACAGTCGATGCCACAGACACCGCAAGCCGCTCCGAGAACCGTAAAGTTATTGAAGATCGATCTTGATTGTGATTATGATTATTATCTAGACTTTAAATCGGACACAACCAAAGGCTTAACGTATGCACTTGCTACACTTGGTGCTGTCAGCGATATCTATATTCGCGATCTCAATGCCGGTGTGGTTGCGCAGTACTTACACATTTGGGCTGTCGAGGATCCATTTCCGGGTACGAGCAACAATGAATTTCTTCCGGAGTTTGAAGCATATTGTGGCAGTTCACTTCCCGATGATAACCGTTCATCAGCAATTTTGTTGTCGGGTGTAAATGGCATTGGTGGTTTGGCGTATGTTCAGGTCATCTGCCCGGGCTCCGGTGGCGGAAGTGCGTATGCTTCTTGCGGAACAGATAATACTTACACTTATCCGAGCACGGGTTTTGTTTGGGATGTCGATGTGGTCGCGCATGAATTCGGACATAATGTGGGCTCCCTCCATACTCATAACTGTTCGTGGTCTCCGGCTATTGACTCCTGTGTAGCTGCCGAGGGAAGTTGTTTTGGTACACCGGTGCCCATTCGTGGCACAATCATGAGTTATTGCCATCTCACTCCTAAAGGTGTCGATCTCAAATTTCATGTTCGCAACATTCCAAAAATGAAAGGTTGGATACAAGCGGCAAATTGTGCACCGACGGTGCAACTACCAATTGCGCTTGCCGGCAAGGATCAATTCCTTTGCAGTACTGATTCAGCAACCCTCATCGGTGACGGTCAGTACGGACAACAGCCATACACTTACTCATGGAGATTACAGACCAGCACGACTGTACTTTCGACAAGTCTTATTCTCAAAGTAAAGCCTTCAGTATCAAGCTCATATATTTTGAAGCTCACTGATGCTAATAATTTGCGCACCTATGATACGGTGTATGTTACAGTTGATAAACCAAAAGCAAATGCCGGTGGTGATATAACTGTGTGCGGACTTGGGAATATCTCACTCAATGCTTCTGCGAGCACCGGAATTGCCCCATTGAGTTATCAATGGACCGAAAAAGTATCGGGTGCGGTCATTGGCTCGACTGCGATTGTTAATATTCCGCTTACAACGACCAAAGTTTATACCTTGAAGATCACTGATTCTGTGGGTTGCCAAAGTACCGACGACATCGTAGTAACGGTCTCGACAAAACCGCAGGCGCAGATTTCTCCGTTAGGACCAATAACGATCTGCCCGGGAGATACGGTTGTTCTTGATGCGGGCTCTGGATTTGGGCAGTACATTTGGTCAAACGGCAGAACAACTCAGAAGATCAATGCGATAACCGCCGGGGACTATTCGGTGATCGTTTCTAATACCGGTGGCGGTTGTTCGGACACTTCAAAAACGGTGACGATTTCCCTGAATCAAGCGCCAACCAAACCGACTATTACTATTGTCGGCGACACACTGCTTGCAACACCCGGTGCGAACACCTATCAATGGTACCGTAATAATGTTCTCATTCCCGGAGCTTCATCCGAGAAATATACTCCTACCAAAGGGGGTACATTTACGGTCGAGGTAAGTAATGCTACAGGATGTACGACTAAGTCAGCTCAATTACCTTTCACGCCTTCGGGTGCAGGTGTAAAGAGTATCGATCTCCTCTCAGCCGTTACCATTTTTCCGAATCCGGCAAATGAAATGATTAACATCGCTTGGAAAGGGCTCACTGCCTCTCGGATGAGCGTCTCAATCACCGATCTTCTTGGAAAAACTGTCTATCGTAACACAATAGTTGATATCAATGCAGTTTCGAATATAACGATAGATGTCAGCTCATTACAAGCGGGTACATACTGGGTGCATTATTCTTTTGACGGTATCGAAGCCGTAAAGAAGTTTATCAAACAATAATCATAACATTGTTTCAGACCAAAGGCAGTCAGTAATGGCTGCCTTTTTTGTTTTACGGGAAACATTACGGCACTTCTATTGTATATTCTTATCAATAACTTAGTAGATTACAGAAAGTGTTACGTTATACAGGCATAGCAGCAAACGAAGGGATCGTCATCGGTCCGGCATATCACTTCAACCGAAGTCTTTTGGTTGCCGAAGATCGTATGCTCAATACTTCGGAAGTGCCGATACAATTAGAACAATTGGAGTATTCTCTCGGTCGCTCTACTTCCGAATTGCAGAAAATTTCGAACATCGCAGCACAAAAAGCCGGTGCTCAGGGGGCGGCAATCTTCGAAGCACAACGAATGATGCTTGAAGATACAGTGGTGCTGGGGGTTATTAAGAAACGAATTGCCAAAGAACTTCGAACCGCCGCGTATATCGTTGATTCCGAATACAGCCATCATCAGCATTTTCTTCAGACCAGCGAGAACCCGCTGTTGCGTGAACGTGCCGACGACG